>NZ_VMLO01000013.1:0-16408 GCF_013276735.1 Streptococcus sp. 1559 | reverse complement strand
AGTGCTTTGAGCAGCCTGCAGCTAGTTTCCTAGTTTGCTCTTTGATTTTCATTGAGTATAAAATAAGCAAATCAGTAAGAAACCCACGACAAGATAATCCTGACGCGGGTTGTAGTTTCAACAAATGTCAATTGACCTGACTAGCAATCTGTAAGAGTGCCTTTTCAAAAAGGAAACCTTTTTCATAGAGTCCTGTCTTAATCTGATAGTCTGTCTCAATCAAGTAGGAAATTACTTGCTTCAAAAAGCTCAAAGAAAGTCCTCTTGAATCTCTCAGCGCAAACTTGATTTGATAGGGATTAGGATTGCGTCCGAGAAAACTTCCTAGACTACTTGCAATCTGAGATTCTGTTTGCCCAGACTCCGCCAAAATCTTCACCTGAGTAAAAGTCCGAAATTGTCCTAGCATGACTGCAATCAGTTTGATTTCATCTTCACCTTGCAAGGTCAAATCTCTAACCAAATCGCGCGCCTGATCCATCTTTTTAGTCAGAATAAACTGAGTTAAATCAAAAATATTGTCCTGTAAGGTCTTGGGAATTGCGTTAACAATATCCTCTTCCTCGATAACAGAGTCTTCCTTATAGGACTGTAAAAAGAGGAGATTTTTCTGGATTTCGCTAAATTGAAAACCCGACTTGACGAGAAGATTTTCAAAAGAATTATTGGTAAACTGCAGACCTTCTTTCTGGCTCCACTTTTGGAAATACTGGCGTAATTCTTGTTCTTTGGCTTCTACTGCATCAAAGACCTTGGCATCACGCTTAAGTAATTTTACCAGCCGTCTTTTGCTATCCAGCTTTCCTTCCGCAAAGATCAACAACTTGGTTGTTGGTGAAGGGTTATCAAGGTATTCCTCAAACGACTTGAGTTCATCATCTGTTAAAAAGCGTTTCTTGGCTGTTGTGATATCTACAAAATGGTCTAATATCACGATTTTCTCATCCGCAAAGAAAGGAAGGCTGACTAACTCCAGTTCCACATCCTTGTAGACCACTTCTTTCATATCAAAGTAGGCAAAGTTGAGATCAGCAGAATCATAGCCAATCTGTTTCAATACTTGACTCTTCATCACTTCAAACTGACCCTGATCTGTCCCTGTAAAAAGGCTCAGGCTAGGTAAATTTGATAAAGTCAACTTCTGACTCTCTTCAATGGCTAGCATCTTCTCTCCTTTCTTCTGATTTTTCGATTTAATTTAGTCAATATAGCGCAATTTCCCACGGAAATCTTCTAAGCTCTCGTATCCTTTTTCCGCCATGATTGCTTTTAGTTCATTGGTAATGCGGTCAAAGGCACCGACGCCTTCTTTGTGAAGGGTGGTTCCCACCTGCACCATACTCGCTCCACAGAGAATATGTTCAAAGGCATCACGACCAGTCAACACGCCACCTGTTCCAATGATTTGGATCTGGGGATTTAAGCGTTGATAAAAGGCGTGAACATTAGCTAAAGCAGTTGGTTTGATGTATTCTCCACCAATTCCACCAAAACCATTCTTAGGCCGAATAACGACAGATTCGTCTTCTATATAGAGGCCGTTTCCGATAGAGTTAACGCAGTTGACAAACTTGAGCGGATACTTGTTGAAAATAGCTGCCGCTTGGTCAAAGTGAACAATATCAAAATATGGTGGCAATTTAATTCCAAGAGGTTTGGTGAAGTAGGCAAACACCTCTGCCAAAATCCGGTCTGTTGTCTCAAAATCATAGGCAATCTGAGGTTTACCTGGAACATTTGGACAGGAAAGATTTAGCTCAGTCAGACCACGAAAATCACTCTCTTGGACTTTTTTCAAGATAGTATGGGTTTCCTCTGGAGACATTCCAACCAGAGATAAGAAGAAAGTTCGGTTTGGCTCTTTTTCCTGTAAATCCAAAAGATAATCCAAATAATAGTCTAAGCCCTTATTTGGCAAGCCCATAGAATTGATAGAACCAAGTGGGACATCTTGATAGCGTGGCTCAGGATTTCCCTGACGAAAGTCCAAGGTTGCTGTCTTAGTAACAAAGGTTCCTGCCGCTGAGTTTTTGACCTCTTCTAACTCCTCTATCGTCATACAAGCCACACCTGCTGCATTCATCAAGCAATTGTCAAACTCAAAACCAGCAATTTGTGTTTTCGTTGATACCATGATTCTAATCCTCCAGATTCTTTTTATTGCTAATATTATACCATAATTTTAATTCTAGGTTTACTAGATTCTGTGGTTCTATCTATTTATTCGGAAAAGAAAGTCTAGTGCAGAAGTCATGTTATGGAAACAGCTAGTGTATTGGAAGTTTGAACAAGACTTGGGTCACAGACTTTTGAATGAAGTCCAAGCAACAAGGAGAAATCTCAACCATGAGTCCATTCCATGACTCTGTTGCTCTAGAAAACCTTGCAATAGTCAAGTGATAACGAATAAAACTTTGGATTGAAATATCTCCATGATTATCTATTACGAGGAGAAATCTCAACCTTTGGCATTTTTAAAGAAATACATGTAAATCTCTACTTTCGCAAAATGGATTTTCAGAACAGTATCCCAGTATAGTTAAAAACTATAAAAAAGAGAGGAAGTCCCCCTCTTAAGATTTTATTTGACTGCTTCTTTTAAAGCGTCTACCTTGTCCAAACGTTCCCATGGAAGGTCAATATCTGTACGTCCCATGTGTCCATAAGCTGCTGTTTGACGGTAAATTGGACGCTTGAGGTCCAGCATTTGGATAATTCCTGCAGGGCGAAGGTCAAAGATTTGACGGGCTGCTTTTTCAAGCTTGCTTTCAGCTACTGTTCCTGTACCGAAAGTATCGATACGAACAGAAACAGGTTGGGCAACACCGATAGCGTAGGCCAATTGAACTTCTGCCTTCTTAGCAAGACCGGCTGCAACGAAGTTCTTGGCAATATAGCGAGCTGCATATGAGGCAGAACGGTCCACCTTAGTCGCATCCTTACCAGAGAAGGCACCACCACCATGACGAGAGTAGCCACCATAAGTATCTACAATAATCTTACGACCAGTCAAACCTGAGTCCCCTTGAGGACCACCGATTACAAAACGACCTGTCGGATTGATAAAGAATTTTGTCTTATCATCGAGATAAGAAGATGGAATAACTTCTTTGATGACCTTGTCAATCACATCTTGATGGATTTGTTCATTAGTAGCCTCTGGATCATGCTGAGTAGAAATAACGACTGTATCTACACGTACCGGACGGTCATTTTCATCGTACTCAACTGTAACTTGTGATTTTGCATCTGGACGGAGATAGCTAATTTCTCCAGATTTACGAAGTTCTGCCAGACGACGAACCAATTTATGACTGAGTGAGATTGGCAATGGCATGAGCTCTTCTGTTTCATCCACTGCAAATCCAAACATGAGCCCTTGGTCTCCAGCACCGATCAAATCAAGTGGATCTTGGTCTGCATTTCCACGAACCTCCAAGGCTTCGTTAACACCTTGGGCAATATCTGGTGACTGCTCAACAAGTGACGGATGAACTCCCACTGTCTCAGCAGAAAAACCATATTCTGTATTGGTATAACCAATCTCTGCAATGGTATCACGAACCACACGGTTAATATCCACATAGGCATTTGTAGAAATTTCACCAAAAACGTGGACGGAACCAGTATAGACAGCTGTCTCAGCAGCAACGTGCGCCTCTGGATCCTCTGCTAAAATAGCATCCAAAATCGCATCTGAAATTTGGTCTGCAATCTTATCTGGATGCCCCTCAGATACAGATTCAGACGTGAATAATTTACGTTCTGACATAAAAATGTCCCCCCTTAAAAATAGTGTTATAGAGTTACAAAGTACTGGTAGGAAAACTCTTAGTGATAAATGCCTACCATCTTATCGGGACTATATAACTTTATCATTATACCATTTTTTAGCGCAATTTGCAGTCTTTAATGTGATATTTCGGTTTAGATAGTTCGTTCTCATAAAGCAAAAAGTTGGAGTTCAGTACTCCAACAATTTCTATTAAAATGTTTGGCGTTTCGCTTTACGCTCTGCACGACCGCGAGCGCGATTTTCAGCACGCTTGGTTTTGCGGCGCTTTTCATCAACCGCCCATTGAATTTTCTTCTTATAACCCGGTTTGACTTTTTTCTTTTTCTTTTTGACCAGACCAATCATTTCAATATCAAGCTTATCTTGCTTCTTCTCACGATTAGCACGACGATCACGGTCATAGGTATCTTGGAATTCTCCATCTTTGACCATCTTAGGAGTAAACTTGATTCCCAATTTCTCCAACTCACGGATATCCGAGTCATCACTTGGCTGATAAAGGGTAATGGCTGTGCCTGGTAGGCCATTTCTTCCAGTACGACCAACTCGATGAACAAAGAAGGACAAATCTTGCGGAATGGCATCATTGATGACATGGCTGACACCTTCAATGTCAATCCCACGCGCTGCCAAGTCTGTTGCGACAATGTACTCAAAATCCAGATTTTTCACCTGATTCATGATACGCTTGCGCTCACGAGGGGCAATATCCCCATGAATTTTTGCCACCTTCAAGCCTTGAGCAGTCAGGTAAGAATGCAATTCATCAGCACGCGTTTTAGTGTTAACAAAAATCATTGCCAAATACGGTTGCATCAACTGAGTCAACTGGTAAATTTGAGCATTCTTATCACGTCCCTTAGTAGAAATCAACCAATTATCAATGGTATCAGAAATGATCGTTTTGGTCTTGATTTTCTCCATAACTGGATTTGATAAGTATTTTTTCAAGAATGGTTGCAGTTTTTGCGGAATAGTCGCTGAGAAGACCATGAATTGCAAGTCTTTTGAAAGACTGCCAGCAATCTTATCAACAGTTTCCAAGAATCCCATATCCAAGGTCATGTCTGCTTCATCAACAACAAAGGTCTTGGCCTTGTGAATAGCCAAATCACCGGATTTAACCAAGTCGTAAATACGGCCTGGTGTTCCAATAACAATATGAGGCTGATTGCTTGCCAATTTCTCAATCTGACGAGCCTTATCCGTACCACCCACATAATTAACCACACGAACTTCCACGTCTGAGTGGGCAGCAATCTGACGGGCTGCTTGGTAAATTTGAGTAGCCAACTCACGACTCGGTGCAGTAATCACTGCCTGTACACTATCGCTAGCTTCATCTAATTGCTGGAAAATCGGTAACAAGAAAGTGTGAGTCTTACCTGAACCTGTTTTTGATTCTCCAACCAAATCTCTACCTGCCAAAACAATAGGAATCAATTTGTCTTGCACCTCTGTTGGAGCTGTAAATTTTAACTCCTCCAAGGCCTCTCTAATATAGTTTTTAAATTGAAATTTCGTAAATGACATAATATCCTCTATTCTATCTATCTTATCAATTATACCATATTTTATTCCATTACAGTAGTCTCACTTATTTAGGCGATTTCCAGTAGCTTCTCTAATAAGAAAAAGGCTGGAATTTTATAATCCCAACCTCTTTTCATACTCAATGAAAATCAAATATCAAACTAGGAAACTAGCCGNNCTGACGAAGTCAGTAACATCTATACGGCAAGGCGACGTTGACGTGGTTTGAATTTGATTTTCGAAGAGTATCAGTTATTATTTCCAGTTTAAAATAGCACTCAAGCCATAGTGATCACTGACTTGCGGACTATTGTTACCATCAAATACAACATGTAAATTTTCTACCTCTAACTCTTTGGTAGTAAAAACATAGTCGATTCGAAGGGGTTCAGTGTTCCCTTTCCATCCATCTATTTCTGGTGGAACAGTATAGCTACCACTTTTCTCTTGAGCAACTTCAAAAGCGTCTTGTAAGCCCAATGGACTAGCTAAAATAGCTTGGTAGCCTTCCTTACCGGCTGGGTTGTTGAAATCTCCAGCTAGCAAAAGTGGCTTATTCAATTCTTTCAAGACAGCTTCAAATCGTGCCCATTCTTCTTGGAAACCTTTATCCCACCAAGAAAGGTGGACACTTGCAACTGCAAGCTCCTTACCATCAACTACAGTTTCAGCCAAGGCAACACGGCGAGTATGATAGTCTGTTGGATCATCCACATCTGAAACCAAAATTTCTCTGGCTTCAATAGGTGTTTTAGACAAGATAGCTACACCTTCGTGGTAGCGATCATAACCGATATGGTTATAGGCCCAGGTCCAGTAGTAATTTTTCCCTTGCTCAGACAACTTTTCAACCAAGAGTCTAACATAGTGATCTTGGTGAATAGGCTCAGCTGCTGGCAAAGCTTGATAAAGATCATTGACCTCCACCTCTGGCGATGTGATCTCCTGATTGATTTCTTGGAAACAAATCAAATCATAGTCTTTTTCAAGAATATCCTCAAGCAAAATCTGGAATTTTTCCTCAGCTTCTTTTTCCATCCAACTGTGAGTATTGAGTGTTAAAAATTTCATGCTTTTCTCCCAAAATAAGAGGTTGGAATACAGCTTCCAACCTCAAGTATATTACAATTCTACTTTAGCAACTGCTGTTTTAGCTGCAAGAGAACCTGTTTTTTCTAATTTAACTGATTTAATTGCATCACCATTTGTGAAGACAACTACTGTTGAAGTTTCACGTCCTGCTGCACGGATAGCATCCAAGTCAGCTGTGACAAGGAGATCTCCTGCTGCAACTTTTTGTCCTTCAGCAACATGAACTGTAAATGGTTTACCTTCAAGACTTACTGTGTCCAAACCAATGTGAACCAATACTTCAAGACCTGCTTCAGTCACAATACCAAGAGCATGTTTTGTTGGGAAGATGCTTGATACAGTACCTGAAACTGGAGATACGATATTTCCATTTGCTGGTTCTACTGCAAATCCATCACCCATCATTTTTTGAGCAAATACTGGATCTTTTACTTGTTCCAAAGCAACAACTTGACCGTCTGCTACTGAGTAAACTTCCTCAGTAAGACCTTTGAAGTGAACAGTGTTTTGTTGTGCTTCAGTCATTTGGCTTGGAAGAGTTTCAGGAATGATTTCACCTGAATCAAGGATATCTTGGATATCAGATTTCAATACGTCTGCTTTTGGACCGTAGATAGCTTGAACCCCTTGTCCTTTCATGACAAGACCCATAGCTCCTTCTGCTTTCCATTGCTCTGCATTTCCTACTTTATCTGCATCTTTAACAGTTACACGAAGACGAGTCATACATGCGTCAACATCAACGATGTTTGCACGTCCACCAAGAAGGTTGATAATGTTTACAGCTTGAGAGCCTGCTGCAACTTTTACTTCGCTACTAGACTCTTCTGAACCTTCAGCAGTTTCGTAGTTTCCGTTACGCCCTGGAGTTGCGTAGTTGAATTTTTGAATCATGAAGTTTGCGATAAAGTACATGATTACGGCAAAGAGAACAGTTACCCAAACGAAGTTAATGATATCCATACCGATACCAGCATTAATTGCTAGTGGTGTACGAGTCAAGAACTCGATTGAACCGAATGAGTGCATACGTAGGTTTACGACGTCAGCCATAGCGAAGGCAGCACCTTGAACAAGTGAGTAAACAAGATACATAGGTGTTGCTACAAACATGAACATGTATTCGATTGGTTCAGTAACCCCTGTCAAGAATGTTGCAAGAGCTGTCGCAATCATCATACCTTTGTATTTGTGTTTCTTGTCAGCATCAACATTACGGTAGATAGCCACAACCACACCCATCAAGATACCGAATGAACCGATCATTTGTCCAACTTTGAAACGAGCTGGATGTACTGTATCTAACAAGTGTTGGTATTGACTAGCATCAGTACCTTTAAGGTTTACAAGGTCTGTTACCCATGCAAGCCAAAGTGGATCTTGACCAAATACTTGACTACCTTTAGCTGCACCAGTTAAGACATCATAAGTACCACCAAGAGCTGTGTAGTTCATTGGGATAGTCAACATGTGGTGAAGACCAAATGGCAAGAGCAAACGTTCCAATGTACCATACAAGAATGGTGCAAGGATTGGAGCAGTTTCTTGTGAGTTGGCAATCCAGATACCAAAGCTATTGATACCAGTTTGCACAAGTGGCCAGAAAGCAGCAAGTACAATTGCAGCAATTATTGAACGAAGAATAACTACAAATGGTACAAAACGTTTTCCGTTAAAGAATGAAAGTGCATCAGGAAGCTTACGGAAGTTATAGTATTTATTGTAAGCAGTTGCTCCAATAAAACCAGAAATAATCCCTACGAATACACCCATGTTAAGTGCTGGAGCTTCCATAACACTAATGAAGTAATCAGCAACTTTGATTGATCCACCAAAGAGAGTTGTTACCATAGCTTCTGGATTTTTCAACATATCTCCTGATACACCAAAGATTGTACCAGTGATACGGTTGATTAGGATAAAGGCAAGACCAGCGGCGAAAGCACCACCAGCACGTTCTTTAGCCCAGCTACCTCCAATGGCTAGGGCGAACAAGATATGAAGGTTAACGATAACCCCCCAACCGATTTGCTCTAGGACACCACCAGTAATAACAAGTGGTGCAAAGGTTGGGTTAATCATCACGATAGACTTACCGATTGAAATCATCAAACCAGCAGCCGGCATAACCGCGATAACCACCATCAAAGCCTTACCGAATTTTTGCCAAAATTCGAAAGACAAGACATTTTTGAATGTATCTTTCATCATTCAAATCTCCTTTATTTTTATTTAGGCAAACGTTTTACGAAAACGTTTGCACCTTTTATGATTTAATTATACCACTTTATTTTTTTTTGTAAAGGCTTTTATAAAAAAAATTACACTTTTTCAAAAAAATTTCCAGTGCAAAATTTCAAGTTCAAATTAGTCATCAAGAAGTCTTCTCTGGGAGACTTCTTTATACTCTTCGAAAATCTCTTCAAACCACGTCAGCGTCGTCTTACCGTATATATGTGACTGACTTTCTACAACCTCAAATCAGTATTTTGAGCATCCTGTGGCGAGCTACCTAGTTTGCTCTTTGATTTTCATTGAGTATTAGAAGTCCCTTTTCAAAAACTCTTGTAGCAAAAAAGGAGATTTTACAACCTCCTCATAAAAGTAATTATTTTACCTAAATCTTCAAGAATCGGCGCATGGATATTCCTGATCCCAATGAACCAATGAAAATTCCAATCACAAATAGTAGGGCAATCATCAAAGGACTAAATAAATCTGGACTAATCATGGATAGATTTTGCCCTACCAACGATTTGTTGACAGATTGGTAAACCATTTGATAAACAATAAAGACCAAAACAGATGGTGCGATAGCTCCCAATAAACCGATAAAGGCTCCTTCTAACAAGAACGGTCCACGGATATAACTGTTTTTAGCTCCGACCAAGCGCATGATTTGAATTTCGCGACTGCGGGAAATAATGGTAATACGAATGGTATTTGAAATCAAGAAAACTGCGACAAAAATTAACAAAGCAGCAATCCCTAGTCCCCAAACACGGATAAATGAAGCTAACTTGAAGAGTCTTTCTGTATTGGCACCGCCATCTTGAACCTCAGAGACACCTTCAATTTTTTTAGCATCTTCGGCTATAGTTTTTACATCATTTGGAGTGTTTGCCTCTACAATATAGGCATCATAGAGAGGATTGGCATCTCCTTCAAAGATTTTCCAGTTATCTCCCATTGTCTCGGTTAATTTTTCATATTGTTCTTCTTTACTTGAAAAGGTAACACTCTTAACCGTAGACATGTTCTTCAAAGAATCATATACCTTGTGGTAGTCATTATTTGTAACAGTTTGACCTTCTTTTTCAATTGTCTGACTGTTATCTTCCACATCCTTTCGGATATAAACTACTACACGGACATTATTTTCAATATCTGTAGCTAGTTTCGCTGTATTGAAAATAACAGAAGCAAATATTGCCACTAAGGTCAAAGTAATCATGACTGAACTGACAGCAGCTACTGTCATCCAACCATTTCGTTTCAAACTTTTTAAGGCTTCAAATAAATGGCGAAAAAATCTACTAATCATCGTATCCATACTCTCCTTTTGATTCGTCACGAACGACACGGCCATTTTCAATGGCAATGACACGGTGGCGCAAGGTATTTACAATCTGGCTATTATGAGTCGCCATCAAAATAGTTGTCCCTTGTAGGTTAATCCGTTCCAAGAGATTCATAATTTCCCATGAATTGTCAGGATCCAGGTTTCCTGTTGGTTCATCGGCTATCAGTACTTTGGGATTATTTACAATGGCACGCGCAATCGCAATCCGCTGTTGCTCCCCACCTGAGAGTTCATTGGGGAAAGAACGAACCTTGTGCTTCAAGCCAACCAAGTCCAAAACTTCCATCACTCGTTTTTTGATATTACGGCGATTTTCCCCGATTACTTCCATAGCGTATGCAATATTCTCATAGACCGTTTTCTTTGGCAAGAGTTTATAATCCTGGAAGACAACCCCAACACTACGACGTAGAAGCGGGACATCTTTCTTTTTAATCTTAACCAGATTAAAACCAGCAACTGATAGGCTTCCTTTATCGATTTTTACTTCACAATACAGAGAACGAATAAAAGTTGACTTACCTGCTCCTGAAGGTCCTACGATGTAAGCAAATTCCCCCGGTTGAACGCTGACCGAAACACCGCGTAGGGCAGTCGTTCCGTTGTCGTATTTTTTGACGACATCTCTCATTTCAATGATTGACATATGAGTTCCTTTCTATCTTAGCTAATGCGCCACTTGAGATAGGCATCGATAAAACCATCTAGGTCCCCGTCCATAACCTTATCTACCTGAGCAACCTCAAAGCTAGTTCGGTGATCTTTTACCATAGTATAAGGTGTGAAGACATAAGAACGAATTTGGCTTCCCCATGTGATTTCTTTTTTCTCACCCTTGAGGGAATCTACCTCCGCAGCTTTCTTCTCTTGCTCCATTTGATAGAGTTTAGCCTGCAACATCTTCATAGCTCGATCTCTATTTCCATACTGGGTACGATCCACTGTTGATTGGACAACAATTCCAGTTGGAATGTGGGTTAAACGTACACCTGTTGAAACCTTGTTGACGTTTTGTCCACCGGCACCACCTGAACGGAAGGTATCCATCTTGATGTCATCTTCCCGGATTTCCACTTCAATGGTATCGTCCAACTCAGGCATCACTTCTACAGATGTGAAAGAGGTATGACGACGTTTGGCAGAGTCGAACGGCGAAATTCGCACCAAACGGTGCACACCCATTTCTGACTTGAGAAGGCCGTAGGCATTAGGACCTTCAAATGATAAGGTTACCGACTTAATACCTGCCTCATCACCTGCTTGGTAATCCAATACTTCCACTTTAAAGCCTTTAGCATTACCATAACGAGTATACATACGAAGCAACATATCGCCCCAGTCCTGCGCCTCAGTACCACCAGAACCTGGATGGATTTCCAAGATGGCATTGTTGTGGTCATAAGGTTCTGACAAGAGTAGAGTCATCTCGTAGCTGGTCATCATCTTATCAAGTTCGGATAACTGCGTTATCAATTCTTCATGCACCGACTCATCTTCAGATAAAAAGTCCAATAAAATTTCAACTTCATCCTGCAACTCTTCCATTTTGTGGAAGGTGTTGTAGGTGTTTTTTAATTCATTTAATTCTTGCGACGTTTTTTGGGCCGCGATATTATCGTTCCAAAAATCAGGTTCAGTCATCTTATTTTCCAAGATGGCAATCTCTTCCTCTAGACCTTCTAGGTCAAAGAGACCCCCTGAAAGAAGATAATTTTTCACGATTTGTGTCAATTTTCTGACGGATTACTGAAATGTCCATAAATACTCCATTTTTACATCATTTCATTATAGCATATTTTATCATTTCTTTCCATCTTTTGCTATAATCCCTTTTTTATGAAAAAAGAAGCCTTTGGGCTTCCCTTTTTACAAGACTTTTGCTGAAGTGCGAGTGATTTCTTCCACTTGAATACCATTTGCTTCAAATTTTTCTTTCAAGGCTGGTAAATCAATTGATCCATCGATTTGAACTTCGATAATCACCTTACCATCCTTACGCGGAATATTGACTATATGAGAGATATTCAAATTTTCTTCAACGATTAGAGAAACAATCTTACTAAGAACGCCAACTTCATCTTCTGTAACAAAGCGCACACGAATTCCTTCTTCACCATAACCAGCAATTTCAAGAAAGGCTTGGAAAACGTCACGGTCCGTAATAACTCCGTATACTTGATGATTATCTACGACAGGAAGAATACCAATCTTGTTTTTCAACATCAGATAAGTTGCATCTTCTAGACTCGCATAGCCTGAAACAGTGACAACGTCACGAATCATGACATCTTTTACTTTTGTCTTATTCAGAAGATAGTTCATCTCATAGATAGAAAGACTTGTTGCTTTGGATGGACTAGCTTGCGCAATGGTTCCTTCAGTCACCAAACCAACCAATTGATCATTTTCGATAACAGGCAAGCGGTGCAACCCTTGCTCTCTCATCAAATCTGCTGCATGAGATACTGTTGTATCTGGACTAATATACACTACCTTGCGGGTCATAAAATCTTTAACTGCCATGAGACTTCTCCTTTTCTATTCTTATCCCTATTATACAATCTTTTTGTAAATCTATCAAACGCTTACATTTCTTTTTCAAAATTCAGAAAAGTATGAATAAGCTAGCAAAAAGAGCTCTAAAATCGAGCTCTGTGAATGAAGGTTAGAAACGTTTCATTCGATTTTTTCAATTATTAGAAATTAAGCTTTCAATGTAGATGAATATTGCTTTGCAATCTAAATATGCCGACTAAAAAGGTCCACTGGACTATAATGATGATTACTTCGTAATTTCCATCCGCAACCTAAACTAGTCTCCCAGACTATGCGAAGATTACTTCGTAATCCTTATCCACCGACTAAAAAGGTCCACTGGACTATAATGATGATTACTTCGTAATCTTCATCCACCGACTAAAACAATCCACTGGATTTGATGATTGCTTCGCAATCTCTATTCACCGACTAAAAAGGTCCCCCGGACCTTTTTAGCCACCTAGATATGCTTTTCTGACTTCTTCTGATGAAGCGAGTTCTTTTCCTGTTCCGGATAGGACGATTTTTCCTGTTTCCAGCACATAGCCTCGGTCAGAGATTGCGAGTGCCTTATTAGCATTTTGTTCAATCAAGAGGACGGTTGTTCCTTGCTTCTGGATGTCTTGAATGATATCAAAAATCTCTTGGATAAAGATTGGGGCAAGTCCCATTGATGGTTCATCTAAAAGAAGAAGTTTTGGTGTTGACATGAGGGCGCGTCCCATGGCAAGCATTTGTTGTTCTCCTCCTGAAAGAGTAGCTGCATCTTGGTTCTTCCGTTCTTCAAGACGAGGAAAGCGTGAAAAGACCTTCTTCAAGTTAGCTTGATTTTCTTCACGATTTTTCTTCAAGAAAGCTCCCATTTCAAGATTTTCCATAACAGTCAAGCCAGGAAAGACGTGGCGGCCTTCTGGAACTTGTGAAAGACCACCTGCCACGATTTTTTGAGCTGGCATTTTTTGGATTTCTTGATCTAAAAATTCAATCTTTCCTGAACTCGGTCTAACCAAACCAGACAAGGTACGGAGAATGGTTGTCTTACCTGCACCATTGGCACCGATAAGGGAAACGACTTCTCCTTCATTCACTTCAAAGCTTACATCACGGACTGCTTGGATCATGCCGTAATGCACAGAAAGATTATCAACTTTTAACATAGACATTAGGCTTCACCTCCTAGATAAGCTTCGATAACGCGTTTATTGGTCTTAATTTCTTCTGGAGTTCCCTGAGCAATCAAACGACCGTATTCGAGTACGTAGATGCGTTCTGTTACTTCCATGACCAGATTCATATCGTGTTCAATCAGCATGATCGTAATTTTAAATTCATCTTTGATGCGACGAATTAACTCAGTCAATTCGGCTGTTTCCTGCGGGTTCATACCTGCTGCTGGTTCATCTAAGAAGAGAATTTTAGGTTCCGTAGCGAGGGCACGAACAATTTCCAAACGACGTTGTTGTCCGTAGGCAAGATTTTTAGCAAGCGTTTCTGCATCACCATCTAAATCAAAGATTTTCAACAATTCCAAAGCCTTAGCCTTTAATTCTTTTTCACTCTTGTAAAAAGCTGGTAAGCGTAAGAAACTAGCAAAAACATGTTGTTTGTGATGGTTGCCAAAAGCAATCAAAACATTGTCCAAAACTGTTAAATCTTTAAAGAGACGGATATTTTGGAATGTACGTCCAAGTCCCAAAGAAGCAATCTTATAAGGTGACTTTCCATTCAAAAGGTGACCATCTAGGGTTACTGTTCCCTCGCTTGGTTCATAAACACCCGTCAAGAGGTTGAAAAGAGTGGTTTTCCCAGCTCCGTTTGGACCGATTAGTCCAACCAGTTCCCCTTCGTTCAATTCAAGAGTCACATCTCCAACAGCTGTTAGACCGCCAAAATGTTTGGTTAACTGTTTTACTTCAAGTAATGCCATTAGTTTTGTTCCTCCTTCTTAGATTTTTTAAAGAAACGTGATAGGCTCAATTCCCATGTTCCAAGAAGTCCACCTGGTCTGAAAATCATTACCAAGACCAAGGCCAAAGCGTAAATAATCATACGCACGCTGGCAACATCTTGGAGAAGCATATTCAAAATTCCCAGAACAATAGCTGAAACAATGGCACCTGTAATGGAACCAAGTCCACCAAATACAACAATGATCAAAACGTTGATTGAGTTAATGAATGTATAATCTTTCGGTACAACAGACCCGATAAATCCTGCCTGAAGTGACCCTGCAATACTTGCAGTAATGGCACCAAAGACAAAAGCGATAATTTTAATTTTAGTCGTATTAACCCCAACAGACTCAGCAGCGATTTCATCCTCACGAACGGAGAGGGTTGAACGACCAATAGGGCTACGCAAGAAGTTCAAGGTTGCAATGGTTGTAATCACAACAAAGAAGTAAACCATTTGCCAAGTTGTAAAGTTTGGAATTCCCAAGATACCTGCTGCACCATTTGTAAGGCTTCCGCCATTGATGATAAAGATACGGATAATTTCAGAAACACCTAGAGTCGCTACCGCAAGATAGTCCCCCTTCAAGCGCAAGGTTGGAATCCCGACAAGTAAGGCAACTGCTCCTGAAAGTAAAGCCCCTACAAGCATGGCTCCAAAGAAGGCACCGTAGGTTGGTGATTTAGAACCAATAATAGCTGCTGCATAGGCACCAATCGCCATAAAACCAGCATGACCAAGTGAAAATTGTCCTGAAAAACCAACGATTAAGTTGAGACCAACAGCCAGAATAATATTAATTCCAATTTGTTGTAAAATCTGTACATAGAATAGGTTGAGTACTCCGACTGAAACCAGTACACTAATCAAGCCATAGCCAGCTAATAAAAGGAGTAACCATAGAATATTAACTTTTAAATTTTCTTTCATCGCTTACACCTTCTCTTTCACATTTTTACCAAGGATACCAGCTGGGCGGACAATCAAGATCAACAACAAAATTCCATAAACAATGGCATCACGGAAGTCTGACATTCCAAAGGCTGTCGCAAAGGTTTCCAATAGACCAATCACAAAACCACCAAGAGCCGCACCAGGAATGATTCCGATACCACCAAGTACTGCGGCAACGAAAGACTTAAGACCTGGAGTAACCCCCATCAAAGGCTCAAGAGAGTTATAATAGAGGGCAATCAGAACACCAGCTGCACCCGCAAGAGCTGAACCCAAAGCGAAGGTAAAGCTGATAGTACGGTTTACATTGATCCCCATCAATTGCGCCGCATCGCTATCTACTGATACTGCACGCATGGCTTTCCCCATCTTAGTCTTTTGGACAATGACTTGTAACAAAATCATCAAAATCAAGGAAATGGCCAAAATCATTAACTGCACGTTTGTTAGGCTAACTGGTCCCAGATCATAGCGAACTGTTTGAATCGCTTGAGGGAAGGCACGAGTATTGGCACCAACCAGATAGACCATGCCATACTCCAATAGGAAAGAAACCCCAATAGCTGTAATCAAAACAGCAATACGAGTAGAGTGACGCAAAGGTCGGTAAGCAAGGAACTCAATCACGACACCAAGAATAGCTGTCGCTAGCATAGCTACAATAAGCGCTACAAAGAAATTCATTTGGAAAGAATTGATCAAGAAATAACCGATAAAGGCTCCCATCATATAAATATCACCGTGGGCGAAGTTGATGAGCTTGATAATTCCGTAAACCATGGTATATCCTAGAGCTAACAGCGCATAAACACTACCTAGAATCAAACCATTTACTAGTTGTTGGAGCATAAGATTCACTCTTTCTATTTATAATTTTGAGAGTTTCCCCTCACTTTTTGATAGGTTCTTATACTCAATGAAAATCAAAGAGCAAACTAGAAAACTAGCCGCAGGTTGCT
>NZ_VMLO01000129.1:0-1285 GCF_013276735.1 Streptococcus sp. 1559 | reverse complement strand
CGTCTGCTTTCTGGGGATGGTCGGGAGGTGGCCAAATATTTCGCCAACCATGGCACTTCAAGAGTTGATAAAAGGCATCACGGGTGTAGGAAGGAGCTAACTCCTTGGTATAAGCCTGAAATAAGGCATCAATTGTAACAAATTCTCCTGCCTCTGCAGCCTTCAAATGACGGGCAAGAAAGGCTTTCTCTTCCTCAATTGTCATATATGCATGGTTACGACCACCACGTGTTTCTTGAAGGAGAGAGTCGAGTCCGAACTCCTCATATTTTTTTACAGTTGGCCAAATCGTTGTTTGATTACAGTCTAAAAGCTCTATAATCTCTTTATAAGATTTACCCATCAGACGAAATAGAACGATTTGAAGGCGTTTATGATATTTAGCTGTACTAGAGTCTTTTAAAAGTGTTTTGATTGTTTGGATTTCTTCTTTAGTTGATTTCATATTACTATTATATAATACTTTTTGATTTTAGTTTAGTATTAACATAATCGGCTTTTTCCTCATACCATTGATTAATAGCTGTCATAAATCCGTCATAGTTCCAAGCCAAGTTTTCTGCTAGTGAGAAATTTCCTGAAGACCAGGGGCTCCAAATGTCCTTACTAGACAAGCGTGTGTGATTAATGGTGATCGAAGCTTCTGCTGCACGAATGAAGGTTGTTTTTTCTAGTGCAGTTGACCATTTGATAGGAACATAGCTAGTAACTAGACCTTCGTCTGTTGTTTCTTTTCGAATGGCATTGATACGGTCTAAGATAGCCTGTTTATATGGCGTTAAGAAAGTCCCTTCAATCCCAACTAGAGTAGTACCAGAAGAAGTACTAGTGACCTAAGAGTTTAAGATATTGTAGGATTGACCATTGATTGCTTGAGTGGAAACCAGCCTATCATTAGTGGCTACTGATTGTGATGTAACAATTCCTACCCCAAGAAGTGATAGAGCTGAAATCGTTGCAAGTGTGAACTTTTTAGCTTTGGTGTCCATTTCGTGTCCCCTTATTTTTTATTATATAGTTATTTAGTTTTAAAAAAGCGTTCCAAACATTCAAAAATAGTTGGGACTTCCCTTAATAAATCTGTTACTTTCTTTTTCAAGATAGCCCAAGCTTGCTCAATAGGATTCAAATCCGGTGAATATGGCGGTAGAGGTAAGAAAAAGTGTTTATCTTGGATGCAGAGTTCATCCAAAATGTTCTTGGGATCAAAACTAGCATTGTCCATGATAATAACATGAGGTGTTTTCAAAGCAGGTAGGAGTTGCATTTTGAACCACTCCACAAA
>NZ_VMLO01000128.1:0-1676 GCF_013276735.1 Streptococcus sp. 1559 | reverse complement strand
GGATGCAATACTGAGTGGATCAATGAATTTCTACGGCAAGTCTCACAAGCTTATCCAGATGACTATATTTTACTTGTCATGGATAATGCTATATGGCATAAATCAAGTACCTTAGAGATTCCAAGTAATATTGAGTTGGCTTTTATCCCACCTTATACACCAGAAATGAACCCTATTGAACAAGTCTGGAAAGAAATTCGAAAACGAGGTTTTAAAAACAAGGCTTTCCAAACATTGGAAGCCGTCATTGATAAGCTTCAAGAAGTTATTCAAGGACTGGAAAAAAGCGTTTTAAAGTCCACTGTCAGCAGACAATGGACAAGGTTGCTTTTTGAAAATAATTGAGTATTAGAATGATTGCCCAAGGTAGGGTGCAGGGAGTCGGCTTTCGTTGGGGTGTTTATAGCCTGGCCCTTGAAATCGGTGGCATCACAGGTCGGGTATGGAATAACGACGATGGCACAGTGGAAATCTTAGCCCAAGCAGACTCATCTGCTATCATGGCAAAATTTATCCAAGAAATCCGAAAAGGACCGACACCTTTTTCAAAAGTAAGCTACTTAGATGTCAAACTAAGCAACTTTCCTCCCTACTCTGACTTTAAAATCGCAAATTAGGTCTCCAGAACTATTGTATATTTTGTAAAAAAACAGTAGAATAGAAAGGTATAATTTTTAAAGAAGGAATAAAAACAGTGAAATCTATTAAACGTTTTGCATTCTCGGCTATGGGAGTGGCTATGTTGCTTGTCTTAACTGGCTGTGTCAATGTCGATAAAACCACAGGTCAGCCGACAGGATTTATTTGGAATACGATCGGAGCGCCTATGGCTGAAGCTATCAAGTACTTCGCTACTGATCAAGGTCTAGGCTTTGGTGTCGCTATCATCATCGTAACCATTATCGTGCGCTTGATTATCTTGCCACTTGGTATCTACCAATCATGGAAGGCAACGCTTCACTCTGAAAAGATGAATGCCCTCAAGCACGTCCTTGAGCCACACCAAACTCGTCTCAAAGAAGCAACTACTCAAGAAGAAAAACTCGAAGCCCAACAAGCTCTCTTTGCCGCTCAAAAAGAGCATGGCATCAGCATGTTTGGTGGTGTAGGATGTTTCCCTATCCTCCTTCAAATGCCTTTCTTCTCTGCTATCTACTTTGCTGCCCAACATACTGAAGGTGTTGCTCAAGCAAGCTACCTAGGAATTCCTCTAGGTTCTCCAAGTATGATTTTGGTTGCCTTCGCTGGTGTCCTTTACTATCTTCAATCGCTCCTTTCACTTCACGGAGTAGAAGATGAAATGCAAAGAGAACAAATTAAAAAAATGATTTACATGAGCCCACTCATGATCGTCGTCTTCTCCCTCTTCTCACCAGCCAGTGTTACACTTTACTGGGTTGTCGGTGGTTTCATGATGATTCTCCAACAGTTTATCGTCAACTATATCGTTCGTCCAAAACTTCGCAAAAAAGTCCGTGAAGAACTAGCCAAGAACCCACCAAAAGCAAGTGCTTTCTCAACACCAAATGGACGAAAAGACGTTACCCCTGAACAACCAACTGCTATCACAAGCAAGAAAAAACACAAAAATCGCAACGCTGGAAAACAACGTTCGAGATAAGAAGAAAGGCTTAGCTGATTTGCTAAGTCTTTTTGCAAATCGAGTAGGGGATAAT
>NZ_VMLO01000127.1:0-2029 GCF_013276735.1 Streptococcus sp. 1559 | reverse complement strand
AATCGAGTAGGGGATAATCTCTAGCCCCTCTCACACCACCGTACATGCCGTTCGGCATACGGCGGTTCAACTAACTTTTAACGCATGTCGTTCAAGGTAATAATCCAAACATGAAACCAGTCCACGTTTTTCAAGGACTGGTTTTGATATAGCACGTTTAAGTACCGACTTCTGAGCTACTAATTGATAGTGGTCGCCCCAGCCAGATACCTTATCTGCTATCCATTTAGGAACTCCTAACTTAAGCAATCCCCATAATCGTCTAGATTTCTTCTTCCATTGCTTCCAGATAATCACTCGTAGGCGAGTACGCAAGCGCTCATCTATGCTAGCGACTATGCGCTTCATATTTCCCAGCGAGAAATAGTTTATCCATCCTCGAATGGACAAATTCAGTTGCTCAATACGTCTTGTTAAGTCTATACTCCATTTCCTCTGTGTTAGTTTCTTCAATTTAAGCTTGAATCTCCGAACACTATCTTGATGTGGACGACTTTTCCAACCATCTGTTGATTTCCAGAACCCAAAACCTAAGTATTTCAGCTCTCTTGGTCTGCTAATCTTAGTCTTGGTCATATTTACTTTCAAACCTAGCCGTTTCTCAATAAAACGACTGACTGAATACATTACACGCTTAGCGGCTGCCTCGCTTCTGACCGTAATCACACAATCATCTGCGTAGCGCACAAATCGAAGTCCCCTCTTTTCTAATTCCTTGTCCAATTCATTAAGCATGATATTGGATAAGAGAGGAGATAAATTTCCTCCCTGTGGTGTACCAACTAGCGTTTTATGACGCTGACCGTTAATGATAACACCTGAATGAAGATACTTACGAATCAAGGATTCCGTATCCCCGTCTTCGATAATGTTATGTACTAAGGACATCAATCTATCTTGAGGAACCGTATCGAAAAATTTCTCTAGGTCTATATCCACTATCCACTCATAGCCGGCATTTAAGTACTCTAAGAACTTCATGATGGCTTTTTCACATGACCTATTTGGTCTGAAGCCATAACTCGTATCTGAGAAATGAGGCTCACAAATGGGGTTCATGACTTGGACAATGGCCTGTTGAATCATTCTATCCATAACTGTTGGAATTCCTAATTGACGAATACCTCCGTTTGGTTTGGGAATCTCAACTCTGAGAACTGGTTGAGGCTTATATTTTCTCTGTTTTATCAGTTCCTTAGTCAGGCGCCAGTTTTGTCTGAGATAATTATCCATCTCTTCGATAGTAATTCCATCAATCCCAGCTGAGCCTTTATTGGATTTTACTTGACTGTAGGCTTCAAGCATATTTTCGCGTGATAATATCTTATCTAGCAATTTTGACATGTGCGTATTCCTTTCTTGTTTTGGTGTCTGAGGGACATCTTATATTGGTGAGCCTTCATCTAGTCAATACGTGACAGACTCCAGTTCTATCAGACCACTCGTTTTACAGACACAAGTGAAGTAGGATTACTTCAATTAGTTGTTCACCCCTTCGCTCCACTTCCATTACAGAAGTTTCCTCACTACTATGGGTTCGGCTGACTTCTCATGATTCGTTGTTACTACGCTTTCAGCGCTCATGAGACCTCACGGGATAAGTCGTACATCTTTCCTCGTTTACTCTCGTGATTTACGCATATAGGTTACGACTACCTTTTTGGACTTTAGAGTTTGAAGCCCCCTTATCCGCTATATACGCCTTACTATCACGTTCCTGTTCGTAGAGCCACGATTTCGCTATCCCTTCCTCTCCCCGCTACCTCACGATAGTCAGGCTTGGGAATCGCTATTGGGTTCACCGGTAGCGGGTGCCCACGGAGGACTTACACCTCAGATGCACGACATGCCCGTCGTACGTCAAAAGCCCGATGTTTCCATCAGGCTTCTTTTCTATCCATGTACACGTTTCGTATAGTCTTGGTAACTTTCGGTATCCATGAGTTGTTTAGCGTTCTTAACGCGGTCTGCTGTTGGTGGTTTAACCCCTTCGAGGGAATAGGGAATTCCCAATTCACGCCATTTAAAC
>NZ_VMLO01000126.1:865-1331 GCF_013276735.1 Streptococcus sp. 1559 | reverse complement strand
CTGCTGCCTTAGCCTTGTCTTTAGCCACTGGGTTAACTGCTGCTATTGCGGCAATTCCGTCTGCTTGCGCTTTGTCCACGCCTGCTTGGTCGCTTGCTGCGTCAATGGCTTGGATAGCTTTGTCCGCTGCCGCTTTAGCTTGTTCCTTAGCTGCTGCTTTTTCTGCATCTGAAAGTTGTGCGTTCGCATCAATCTCGGCTTCTTTTTCCTTAAGCTTAGCTGCTACTGCTTCCTTAGCTTTGTCTTTAGCCACTGGCTTAACTGCTGCTATTGCGGCAATTCCTTCCGCTTGCGCTTTGTCCACGCCTGCTTGGTCGCTTGCTGCGTTAATGGCTTGGATAGCTTGGTTCGCTGCTTGCTTAGCTCGATCTTTAGCTGCATCCTTTTCTTCTTTTGTTGCATTTGGAGTGTTGTCAATTGCTGCTAATTTATCTGCTAATTTTTTCGCTAAGTCTGCTTTAGCAGC
>NZ_VMLO01000126.1:0-857 GCF_013276735.1 Streptococcus sp. 1559 | reverse complement strand
GCTGAGTCAATCTTAGCTTCGGCAGCTTTTCGTGCTTCTTCTACAGCTTGTTCTTTCTCAGCACGTTGCGCTGCTGTTAAGCTCTTATCTGCTGCGATGGCTGCTTTTTCTGCTTGCGCTGCTTTTTCTAAGTCTGCTTTAGCAGCTTTCTTAAGAGCTTCTAAGTCACCATTTGTGTGGACTCCTGCAATAGCGGCTTCGCCAGATTCCTTAGCTTCGGCTACTTTATCAGCATCTGCTGCTGAGTCAATCTTAGCTTTTTCTTCAGCTAATTTAGCTTCCAAGTCTTTGACTTTTTGCTCTTTTTCTGTCGATGTGAGGCTGGTGTCTGCATTGATTTCTGCCTTCTCAGTTTCTGCTGCCTTATCTAAGTCTGCTTTAGCTTTGTCCTTTCCTACTGGATTGATTGCATTTACTTCAGAAAGTGCATCTGCTTGGGCTTGATCAACTCCATCTTGATTTTTAGCTTTCTTAGCTTTCCTAATAGCTTCGCCTGCTTTTCTGACAGCTTCCGCTACTTCTTCCTTGGCTGCATTTTTTTCGTCTTCTGATAATTTATCATTATCCTCTATCTCAGCCATTTTTATTGCTGCAGCTTCTGCTATGGCATCTACCGCCATGTCTGTTCCTATTGGATTCACATCGTCTATAGCTTTAGTTCCCTCATCTTGAGAGTTGGCAACCTCATCTTGGGTTTGAGCATTCGTAATGGCTTGTGTAGCTTTGTCCGCTTCCGCTTGGGCTTGTTTCTTAGCCGCCTCTTTTTCTGCAGGACTTAACTTGTTATTGTTGTCAATCTCTTTTTCTTTTTCTTTAAGCTTATCTTCTATTGCTTTTGTAGCTTTGTCTTTTCCTAC
>NZ_VMLO01000125.1:0-2649 GCF_013276735.1 Streptococcus sp. 1559 | reverse complement strand
GATTTGAATCCTATTGAGCAAGCTTGGGCTATCTTGAAAAAGAAAGTAACAGATTTATTAAGGGAAGTCCCAACTATTTTTGAATGTTTGGAACGCTTTTTTAAAACTAAATAACTATATCAAGCAGATAGTAAAGAACCTTGGGCCTACTACTGGTTAGGAATCACTGGAGGGAAAGCTCCTGATTTTTTTGCTCTTTCTCAAATTTCTGATCAATCCTATCTCATCCAATCTGAAACTTGTCATACCCAGACTACTGCAAAACTCATCTCAGACATTGTTCGCTTCGCTCAGATTACAAAATCCAATGAATTAGCTCAACTCCATATCATGGGACAACTCCATGAACTGATGTTTCATCTGGGAACTATTGCTCCCAATCAGAAAAAAGAATATTTCATCAACCTACCAACTCTATCTTGAATGCAAACGATTAATTGATAGCCACTATCCTCAATCACTTACAATTCAAGATTTAACAAAAGAACTATCCGTTCACAGAAGCTACTTATCAAGCGTATTCAAAGAATTTAATACCTTATCACCCAAAGAATACCTACTCTACGTTCGAATGCACCGAGCTAAACAACTTCTCGAAAATACCCAAGAGTCCATCAAGGTAATTGCATATTCGGTAGGTTTTTCAGATCCACTCCATTTTTCAAAAGCTTATAAACAATACTTAAATCAGACCCCAAGTCATACAAGAAAAGAATCCTCTCAATACCAACTAGTGAGAAAGGCAACACTATGAAATCCTACCAAGCTGTCTATCAGATTCTAGCTAAAGAAAACGACTATATCAGCGGAGAAAAGATTGCAGAAGAACTATCACTGACCCGAACATCAATTTGGAAAGCCATCAGGCGCCTAGAACAAGAAGGCATTGAAATTGATAGTATCAAAAACAAAGGATATAAACTGATGAATGGTGACCTTATTCTTCCAGAGATTCTAGAAGAAAATCTTCCAATTAAAATCAGTTTTAAACCCGAAACAAAATCAACACAACTCGATGCAAAAGAAGCAATTGATTTAGGCTATGAAGCAAACACCCTCTATCTAGCTTCCTATCAAATAGCAGGGCGTGGCCGTTTTCAACGCTCCTTCTACTCTCCTCAAGGTGGCATTTATATGACCCTCCATCTTAAACCAAATCTTCCCTATGACAAATTACCGTCCTACACACTACTTGTAGCTGGAGCTGTCTACAAAGCCATTAAGAACCTAACTTTAATAGATGTCGACATAAAATGGGTCAATGATATCTACCTAAACAATCATAAAATTGGAGGAATTCTCACTGAAGCAATGACCTCTGTAGAAACAGGCTTAGTCACAGATATCATTATTGGAGTAGGTATCAATTTCACTATTAAAGACTTCCCTCAGGAATTAAAAGAAAAAGCTGCTAGCTTATTTAAAACTACAGCTCCAATAACAAGGAATGAATTAATCATAGAAATCTGGCGTGCTTTCTTCGAAACACCAGCAGATGAGTTATTATACCTATATAAAAAACAGTCATTCGTTCTTGGAAAAGAAGTTACTTTCACACTAGATCAAAAAGACTACAAGGGACTTGCTAAAGACATCTCTGAAAGTGGAAAACTTTTGGTGCAATGTGATAACGGAAAAGAAATCTGGCTCAATAGCGGAGAAATTTCTCTCAAGAGTTGGAAGTAATAATAAATTAGAACAACCATAAAATCGACAATATATAAAGATTTTAGCTTTTCTTCAACCCACTACAGTTGACAAAGAGCCTGAAAACTTCAAAAAACGGATTTTTAGGCTCTGAACATCAAAAAAGAAAGGACGAAATTTGTCCTTTCTCGAGCTTAGCTGACTTCAACCCACTACAGTTGACAAAGAGCCAAATGAAAAAGAGAGTTACAAACTCTCATTAAAACGGAGAATAAGGGATTCGAACCCTTGCGCCAGTTACCCGACCTAACGATTTAGCAAACCGTCCTCTTCAGCCTCTTGAGTAATTCTCCAATTAATGGGCACGAGTGGACTCGAACCACCGACCTCACGCTTATCAGGCGTGCGCTCTAACCACCTGAGCTACGCGCCCAAGTTAAAAAACTTGGTAATTTGAACAAAGTTCAAAGCGGGTGACGAGAATCGAACTCGCGACAACAGCTTGGAAGGCTGTAGTTTTACCACTAAACTACACCCGCATAAATACTATCAATAAAATGGCGCGAGACGGAATCGAACCGCCGACACATGGAGCTTCAATCCATTGCTCTACCAACTGAGCTACCGAGCCTTATTGCGGGAGCAGGATTTGAACCTACGACCTTCGGGTTATGAGCCCGACGAGCTACCGAGCTGCTCCATCCCGCGTTAATAAAAAAGGAGGATGTGGGATTCGAACCCACGCACGCTTTTACACGCCTGACGGTTTTCAAGACCGTTCCCTTCAGCCGGACTTGGGTAATCCTCCAATATTCAAATGGACCTTGTAGGACTTGAACCTACGACCACTCGGTTATGAGCCGAGAGCTCTAACCAGCTGAGCTAAAGGTCCGACAAGATCATTATAGCGGCGAAGGGGATCGAACCCCCGACCTCCCGGGTATGAACCGGACGCTCTAGCCAGCTGAGCTACACCGCCATGAATCGGGAAGACAGGATTCG
>NZ_VMLO01000124.1:0-6384 GCF_013276735.1 Streptococcus sp. 1559 | reverse complement strand
GTGGAGGGGATTCATCGGAGAATTGAAGGAGTTAAAACGAGTGCGAATAGAGAAATAACTAGCCAAATAGCTAGCTATCGTCAATCTGCCGACGGGACATTTAGGGATATTTCAAGCCAAATAACAACTTATAAGCAGGATATGACCAGGAACATTGCGAACCTATCCCATCAACTGGCAGGTAAGGTAGAGACTACTGACTTCCAGCGTGTTAAGGAAACCAGTGAACTTTACGAGCGGATTTTGGGCAATACTGAAAATGGAATTGCGGATAAGGTTGCTCGCATGGCTATGACCAATCAACTGTTTCAGGTTGAGGTTGGGAAATATAGTGTAAGCGGCCCTAACCTCATTAAGAATAGTGATTTTAAAAATGCTACGAATAAATGGGGCTCAACTCAAAATTTAGGAAGATTGGTTAAGCATAGCTTTTATCACAACGGGCAGAAAGACCTTATGCGTTTAAGCAATGCAACTAAAAACAAAAACTTTTTGTCTAGTCACCGTTTTAATCTTGAACGAAATACTGACTATGTACTGAATTTTAGAGGATTTAACAACAGTGCTCTAGCAAGCTATGATGTTTATATTTTGGGACGAAGAGCAGGCGAGAGCGATGGATTCACAATCTTTAAGAAAGTTGTTAGCAGCAAGAAACTATCTACCTCTAGATGCGAAGATGTCTCAGTAACTTTTAATTCCGGAGAAATGGATAATGCTTACATTCGTTTTGAGAACAATGGCTCATCATCAGGAACAGCTGATTTGTATATTACAGAAGTTGACTTGTACAAAGGTTATAAACCTAGAACATGGCAACCACATCCAGAAGATGCAGTCGCAGATGCGAATAAGAAGCTTGAAGCAACGCAAACAAAAATGACTCAACTAGCTGGCTCCTGGTTGGTTCAAAACATCAACAGTGCAGGTGATTTGATTTCGGGTATCAATCTAGGAGCCAATGGTCATAATCGTCTTTCTGGGAAATTAACCCATATAACAGGCGAGACCCTGATTGACAGAGCAGTCATCAAGTCTGCCATGGTTGATAAGTTGAAGACAGCTAATTTTGAATCAGGTTCAGTAACGACAGCTGTTTTAGCTGCCGAAGCGGTCACAGCTGATAAGGTAAAGTTTGATCATGCCTTTATTCGAAAACTTATTGCCAACGACGCCTTTATTGGAGAACTAACTTCTAAACGTATCTTTGCGACTAAGATTGAATCAGTTGTGAATCGCTCGACTTTCTTAGAAGCTTATCAGGGTCAAATAGGAGGGTTTACAATTGGTCGTTTTGCTCAAGGAAGAGGTCGCTGGATTTCTGGTGTCAACCAATTCTCGGTCGGCATGGGAAACGGCGAAGGCGGAAGCTACAATGGCGAAAATACCGCATTTTGGGCGAACTGGGGTTACAATTGGAACAGTCCTGGCCCCAATGCTTGGTATGTGACAACGTTAGGAAACATGCATTGCCGAAACGGAGCAAATTTCCACGGTAGGGTTGACTTTTCGAATTCATCGAGAGCAAACTTCTATGGGAATACTACTTTTTCTCGTTCTCCTGTGTTTTTAAATGGTATCGAACTTGGAAGTAAAGACGTCTTTGGTGATGGTTGGAATCCCAAAGGCGGAAGGAATGCGGTTGTTTGGTGGAATCAGGTCGGTAGTGGTAGCGTGAAGTATTGGATGGAACAAAAATCAGACAGACGCTTAAAAGAGAACATCACAGATACAGCTGTGAAAGCCTTGGACAAAATCAACAGATTAAGAATGGTTGCATTTGATTTCATCGAAAGTAAGAAACATGAGGAGATTGGTCTAATAGCTCAAGAGGCTGAAACCATCGTTCCAAGAATTGTCTCACGAGATCCTGAGAATCCAGATGGCTATCTACATATAGACTATACCGCTTTAGTTCCTTACTTAATTAAGGCAATCCAAGAATTAAATCAAAAAATAGAAAAAATGGAGAACAGACATGGATAATCACACAATCGACAAGCTAGTCGCTGAGTCGCTCGTCGACCGTTTGGCTGATATCGAATTGAACTATGCGCATTTAAATGTACACCATAGGCTGGCTTTGGCTGAATTACAGGCCTTTAAGGCGGTGCTGGAATATGACCCAGCGCTTAAAGAACTTTTTGACGAAACACAAGCGAAAATGAAAGGAAATAAGGAATGAATTACGAAGTAGCAATCAATCCCTACTTGAAAGGTGGGGAAAATGTAACAGTTGTCGCAATCAAGATGGAAAACAAGGGGCGCTATTCTTATGAGCAGTGCGAATTGCCAGGTGACCATACACAGGATAGTGAGGACGCCCTTATCCAAGCGGTTTTGGAATTGGTTCGCACTGAACTTGACCCGACTAGTGCCATTGTCAAGAACCAAGAACAACTGGCTAAGACGACGGAAGCGCTGGAGAGAGCCAACCAGCTCATGGATGGCATGCAGAAAGTCAATCTCCAGAATGCTCAGGATATTGAGGATATCTTAGCGCGATTGGAAGAGCTGGAAGCTCAAGGAGAGTCTGACCAGGAGGAGACCGACGAGGACACCCCTCAGGTTACGGACACAGAAAACCAAGCTGAAGAAGCACAACCAACCCCAGCGGTAGAAGATAAGAAAGAAAGCGAGAAAGAAGATGACATTTCTGAAACGACAAACCAAGAGAGCCCTAGTGAAGACAATGGAGGTAGCAGCAATGAGTAAGATTACACTAGATCAAGCAAAAATCGACATGTACATCAACCTACTGGAACGTGGAGCAGTTGACTTTTCATGGGTACATAAACGCTGGAAAGACCGTGTGCGCAAGGAATTGAAGCGACGTGGTTTGAGCCATCTGGCAAACTAGCGAGGTGTTTATGACAGAGATTGAGCACTTATTGATTCGGTTTCTCTTTTCTCTGATTCCTGTGGTTGTCTTGTACTTTTCCATGAAGGACAGGGCAACCAAGCAGGAAAATCGCATGACAGCCATAGAAAAAGACATTGAGAACTTACGCGAATTTCGAATGTCGGCTAACAAAAGATTGGATAACCATGACGAACAAAATAAGGCTATTCTGGTGCTGGCTGAACAGGTCAAATCGCTAGGTGAAGATGTGAGAGAACTGAAAACCTTGATACAAAGTAAACAGTAAAGAAAGAGGTGCAGAATGGTCTGTAATCTCAATATGACCAATTTGCGGCAAATTGACGGTGGGCACCTGATTAAGCAAGGGGACTTGGCTTCCACCTTTGGTTTTGCCCTCTTAGACGAAGACTACCAAGTGATTTCCTCTCTGGAAGGGGAGGAGGCGCTGATCAGTCTGACCAAGGAGGGCTACCAGTGGAAGAAGCAGGTAACCGTTACCGGTCAAGGTGTGAGTTTTCATCTGGACGCTATCTTGCCCATTGGGAGTTATCGCTTGGAAATCACGGCTGGAGGCTATGTTTTCCCCAGTGATAAATCTGTCCATATCAAGATAGTCGCCTCAGATAAGGAATTGGTCACAGAAGAAGTCCATGCTTTAAAGGAGCTGGATATTGCAAAGGAAGTTGAGAAACAGCTTGCAGGTAGAACTGTAGGCGAGAGCCCAGTAGGTCAGGAATTGCCAGACCTGCTCTTTTATTACAATTTAGGAAAGGTGTAACACAAAATGGATACTACAAAATTAACAGCATTTGCGCAGGCAGTGGGGGAAGATAACAAAAAGGTAAACGAAGAGCTGAAAACGAAAGTCAGCACGTCTGACATGAACCAAGCAATTACCCGTGCTAAATCCGAGGTTAAGGCTGAAATCTTGGGTGAGGGGACGCCTGAAAATCTTGACACACTGAAAGAAATCGCGGAAAAAATCACAAGTATGGGACAAGATGAAAATAGCGCACTTCTTGGCAAAGTAACTGAAGTCAGCGGACGTGTAGACCAGATTGCCAACCTTGACTTGGTCGCAACCTATAACGCAGCGAAAGCGTGAGTGCTATGAGTAACCTTGAAAATCTAGCAAGAGCAATCGGTGAGGATGTCAAGGCTATCAAAGAAGACTCAGAGCTAAAGGATAGGGAGGTTAAGAAAAGACTGGACACCCTTGAGAGTAGACCGAAAGTCCATCCAGAAACCCTCGTTACAAAAGCGGAGCTGGAAGAGAAAGGCTACTTGACCTCCCACCAAGACTTGTCTACTTATGCCCAAAAATGGGAGTTGTACAATGATATCCCCATCAAGGCTAGGATTTCCGCCTTAGAAAATCGTCCATCATTCGATACGCTGACACCGACTCAACGGGATAGCTTAAAAGGGGATAATGGGCATAGTTTGAATGCCAGCGTTCGTATTGAGGGTTCTTATAAGAATGGCTCTACTAGCCGATTGAATTTGTTTGCGGATGTATTCTACGATGGCGAAGCAGTCACGAGCGGCTATACTCTTGATTATTACTATCGTGGTTTTGGCTATACAAACTGGCGTTCTTTGAGAAATCAGACCCCTGATTCAGCAGGAAAATTTGGCACATGGAGTGCTTCTCAGCGTTCTGGTGGTTGGTTTGAAGTTCGCATTGAAGTGAATTACAGAGGATTGAGAGCCTCTGCTTTTACCCATTTGGATAATGTCAACGATGGTGAACAAGGGCGAAGTGGAGTTCCAGGTCAGAACATTGTCAATCAGAACGGTTCGCAGGCACTCAACTATTGGGCCGGTACGCAAGAGCAGTACGATGCTATTACTACCAAAGACCCTCACACGATTTACGATATTTTTAAGTAGGTGAAGCTATGAGAGATAGAGTAAGAATCATGTTAGGAAGTAGAGAGATTGTCAAGCGCTATATTGGCGATAGGTTGGTGTGGTCGAGTGGACCGTCATTATTATTGGAAGTGTTAAACACAAGAATGTGGCAGTACTGGGGTGGGTACAATATTGATATTAAAGGTAATGATATTAAGGTTGCTGCTATACGATATGTACAACTCAATAATAGCAGATTAATAAGAATTCAGGCTGATATGTATAACCGAGGAGTCATATATCTAACTGGTACAAACTTAAGGGAGTATATAGGTACCGTTAATGTTAAGTTTTATAGAGAATAGAAAGGAAACAACACATGACACAATTTAATGAATTTATTATCGCTTTTGCGACAGGCTTTTTAGCAGTAGCAGTAGGCAGTATCGTGAAAATGGTGAAAGACTATCTTTTGCGAAAAGGCGGAGAGAAAGCGGTGATTATCGCTGAAATCCTAGCCAAGAACGCAGTTCATGCCGTGGAGCAGGTGGCTGCCGAGACAGGTTATAAAGGTGATGAAAAGCTAGAGCAAGCTCGTGATAAAGTTAGAGCTGAGCTGACCAAATATAAGATCAGCATGACCGATAAGGACTTGGATACCTTTGTGGAGTCCGCAGTGAAGCAGATGAACGATGCTTGGAGGGAATAGGTATGGATATCGATACAAGCAGACTACGTACAGGCTTGCCACAAGTAGGCTATGCGCCATATCGACAAGTGCACGCTCACTCTACGGGGAACCGTAATTCTACCGTGCAAAATGAAGCTGATTATCACTACAGAAAGAACCCTGAGCTTGGGTTCTTCTCTCATGTCGTTGGTAACGGTCGTGTCCTGCAGGTCGGTCCTGTAAATAATGGTGCCTGGGACGTTGGTGGCGGTTGGAATGCGGAAAGCTATGCGGCAGTTGAATTGATTGAAAGCCATTCAACTACAGAAGAGTTCATGGCTGACTACCGTCTCTATATCGAACTCTTACGCAATCTAGCAGATGAAGCAGGTTTGCCGAAAACGCTTGATACAAGCAGTTTGGAAGGTATCAAAACACATGAATACTGTACCAATAACCAACCAGACAATCATTCAGACCACGTTGACCCGTATCCATATCTAGCCAAATGGGGCATTAGCCGTGAACAGTTCAAGCAGGATATTGAAAGTGGATTGACAATTGAAGTAGGTTGGCAGAAGAACGATATAGGCTATTGGTATGTACACTCAGACGGCTCTTATCCAAAAGATAAGTTTGAGAAAATCAACGACACTTGGTATTACTTCGACGGCTCAGGCTACATGCTTGCGAACCGCTGGAAGAAGCACACAGATGGTAATTGGTACTGGTTTGACCAGTCAGGTGAAATGGCGACAGGCTGGAAGAAAATCGCTGAGAAGTGGTATTATTTCGACGTAGAGGGCGCTATGAAGACAGGCTGGGTCAAGTACAAGGAGACTTGGTATTATCTTGACGGTAAAGAAGGTGCCATGGTATCAAACGCCTTCGTCCAGTCCGCAGACGGAACAGGCTGGTACTACCTCAAACCAGACGGAACAATGGCAGACAAGCCAGAGTTCACAGTAGAGCCAGACGGCTTGATTACGACTAAATA
>NZ_VMLO01000123.1:478-1595 GCF_013276735.1 Streptococcus sp. 1559 | reverse complement strand
GTTCTCACTCATTTCTGTCACTGACAGATTTATTGTTTTTTTCATTGTTCAGTACTACAACAGTTGTTGTAGTGCCCTGCACATTGGTTCGTCTTGTTCAGTTTTCAAAGGTCTTTGTCACTCGCTTCTCTCAAGCGACAACTATATTAGTATATCACAGTCACTTTCGCTTGTCAACACTTTTTTTGAAACTTTTTTAATCTTTTTTTTCATCAAGTGTTACAACCGCAACATACTATAGTCCGTACGGGATTCGAACCCGTGTTACCGCCGTGAAAAGGCGGTGTCTTAACCCCTTGACCAACGGACCAGAGTTGTTATTTTCAACTCTTACTATTATACAGTCTTTTTAAACTTTGTCAACACCTTTTTTAAACTTTTTTTACTTTTTACAATTTTTTGGCGAGAAGTCATCTAAATGGAGGCTAGCCCTCATGCCTGCTTTGGAGCAGAAACCTCTAACTTACACTTAGCCATTGATGATGCTTCCGGCAATATCCTAGGGGCTTATTTTGATAAAAAAGAGAACTTGAATGCTTACTATCATGTCCTTGAACAAATCTTAGCCAATCACGGCATTCCCCTTCAAATTAAAACAGATAAGAGAACGGTCTTTACCTATCAAGCCTCCAACTCTAAGAAAATGGAGGACGATACCCATACACAGTTTGGATACGCCTGTCACCAACTGGGGATTCTCCTTGAGACAACCGCTATCCCTCAAACTAAAGGGAGAGTCGAAAGACTCAATCAGGCACTACAATCTCGCCTGCCTATTGAACTGGAACGAAACAATATTCATACCTTGGAAGAAGCCAATACTTTCCTTCTTTCCTACATTCAAACCTTTAATGAACAGTTTGGAAATAAGACAAAACTCTCTGTCTTCGAGGTGGCTCCTAAGCCCTCTGAACGAAATCTCATTCTAGCTAGACTGGCGGAGAGAGTCGTGGATCGTGGACACCATATCCGATTCCAAAATCGTTGCTATATCCCTGTTGAACAAGGAAAAGAAGTCTACTTCAGCAGAAAGACAAAAGCATTCGTTATAAAAGAAGTTGACGGTGACATCTACCTCAATATCGCTGACAAGATCTATCACACAAAGGAGCTACTA
>NZ_VMLO01000123.1:0-380 GCF_013276735.1 Streptococcus sp. 1559 | reverse complement strand
TACATTTAGGAGAGAGAAAATAAGGAGTCTAAGACAAGCATTTCATTTGATAAGAGGCTTGGAGCTGTGAGGCTGGAGAGCCAAGGCTAAGACTAGCCTTGGTTTAGCTGAAAAAACAGCTTCAAGGGTTCCTCGTGTCAAATGAAAGCAAAATAATTGCCCTCAATCTCACCATTTTTTGGGGCATCATCACTTTCGATTGACACACCTTTTCCTATTTTTTTCATTTTTTTGCATTGCTTCTTACCGGCTACGGATGTCAAACTCTTTAAACACAATACGTAAGTCTCTTAACACTCTTTGACGCCCTCGGAATCGTTCATTTCTTAAAATGCGTTCTAGCTCTTCTTGTTTCTCTTTACTTTGTTTGTTTCTATAAT
>NZ_VMLO01000122.1:0-8386 GCF_013276735.1 Streptococcus sp. 1559 | reverse complement strand
GTTTTGAGGTGGCAGATAGAGCTGACATGGTTTGAAGAGATTTTCGAAGAGTATTAAGCCAAATAAAAAATTCCAAAGCAAATGCCTTGGAACTCCGATTTCTATTTTGCTTGAATGATTTTAACAACATCTCCTACACTTTGGAGTTGGTCAATTTCTTCGTCGCTGATTTCGATATTAAATTCATCTTCCAGTGTCAAGATAAACTCCATCAAGTCAACTGAGTCAGCATCCAAATCGTCTTTCAGACTCAAGGATTCTGTCACGACAAAGTCCTCTCCCTGTCGCTCTTGGATAATGGTTACAATACGGTCAAAAATTTCTTTTTCTGTCATCTCTTTTATTCTCCTGAAAATTCACGCGCAGTCTGGGCAACTACGTCTGTTTCTAGCATGGTACGAATCTGGCGAATCGTACTATAAACAGCCTTGGCATCGCTTGAGCCATGAGTCTTGACAACAGGTGCCTTGACACCAAACAAGACCGCTCCACCAACATCTGAGTAGTTGAGCTGTTTTTTCAAACCTCTGAGGCTATCCTTGAGAAGGAGTGCGCCTAGTTTCGCTCGAAGACCACCACCTGTAATAGCTGTCTTGAGCAATCCCATGATTCCCATGGCTGTCCCTTCGATGGATTTGAGCACAGCGTTTCCCGTGAAACCATCTGCCACGACAACATCCGCAACGCCATTCATCAAATCACGTGCTTCCACGTTTCCGATAAAGTTCAAACTTTCATCAGCTGCTAGTAATTCGTAAGTTTCCTTACGAAGCGGGTCACCCTTGCTACTCTCTGTTCCATTGTTAAGTAAGCCAACACGTGGTTGCGCAATGCCACGGACATTTTTAGCATAGAAAGAACCTAGAACCGCATATTGATGGAGGTGCTGGGCTGTATTTTCTGCATTGGCACCGAGGTCCAGCATGTCAAACCCCTTCCCATCTACAGTCGGCAAAGTCGACATAAGTCCAGGACGATCGATGTTCTTGATACGACCCACGATGAAGAATCCTGCCGCCAACAAGGCACCTGTATTCCCAGCCGAGAGAACAGCGTCTGCTTCTCCTTCTTTGACAGCCTTGGCCGCCAATACCATACTGGCATTTTTCTTCTTCCGAATAGCTCTCGTAGGTTCATCGTCTGAATCAATCTTTTCATCCGTATGGATAATGCTGACGCGCTCTGTCGCTGTCAGATATTGCTTGATTTTAGCTTCATCTCCGTAGAGTTGAACCTCAATATCTGAAAAGTCAGCTAGGGCTTGATTGACACCCTCAACGATGGCTTGAGGTGCGTAATCGCCCCCCATGGCATCTACTGCGATTTTTTTCATTTCTTTTCCTCTTTTAGTAATTGTCCCCAGTCTGCTAGGGAATCAATAAATTTCTTTGATTTTAGGTGAATCCCAACGTACTCTTCGTAGAGCTGATCCATAAACTGGCGTAAGTCTTGCTTGATATCGGGCTTGAGCGAAATGGTCTCCAAGGTCTCAAAATCAATGGCTTGAAATTGATTGAGCAGATAAGGGATATTGGGATTGAGATGGCAACGTCTCTCATCCTCATGATAATGCTCTGAACAGAGGCAGGCTCCATATTTGAAAGAAAAGTCAAAAGCCTGACCGACCCGATGGCAAAAGACACACTCATTAAAATTAAGGCTGATCCCAAATCGAGTCAAAATTTGAATTTCAAAAATATTGGTCAAAACCTGATAATCCAAGCCTGCTTCCATCAACTCCAAAGTCTTTTGCAAAAAAGCAAACAAGGGAGCATCCTGCTGATTGTCCTGCAAACTAGCATCTGCAAGAGCTGCCACATAGGTCGCATAGGCCATGACAAAGAGGTCACTATTAATCTTGGGAAAAGTCATGACCTCATGATAGTCTTCGATGTAACTGAGTCCGTCATCATTGATTCGCAAGAGAAATCGTGCCAGCACCAAGGGCTGAATAACAGGCGCCAGCTTAGACTGACCAGCGTGTTTGACAAAAAACATGCGTTTGCCAACCTGCTCTGTAAAAATCTTGACGAGCTTGTCATCCTCACGAAAATTGCGATTATAGAGCACCAAGCCTTGACTCGTGATAGACTGAATCATGCTTCTCTCATATACTCCTCAAGTCGTTTCATGGCTTCTTTGATAGTCTCCATGCTGGCTGCATAAGACAGGCGAACATAACCTTCTCCATAACACCCAAAGGCAGCACCAGGGATAAAGGCAACAGCCTTCTTCTGAGCAAAATCCTTTAGAAAGGCAAAGGAGTCTTGGTTGTAACCAGCTGGAATCTTAGCAAAGATATAGAAGGCACCGTCTGGTTTGATAATCTCAAAACCAAGAGCAGTCATTTTCTCGATAATATAATCACGACGCTGGATATATTCCTTCTTCATAGGCTCCGCATCGTTTTTACCAGCCGTCAAGGCCTCCACCGCAGCGTGTTGCGCCATGGTATTTGCGGCAGTCACCAAGTACTGGTGACTCTTGATTAACTGAGCTGTGAAGGCCGCAGGAGCGAAAATTAGTCCCAAACGCCAACCGGTCATAGCATGCGATTTAGATAGACCATTGATAATGATAGCCTGGTCTCTCAACATCGTTCCTAGAGATACATGGGCTTCGCCTGTATAGGTCAATTCTGAGTAAACCTCATCACAGACAACGAAAATTTCGTACTTGCGTAAAACGTCTGCCAAGGCCTCCAACTGCTCCCGACTATAGGTAATTCCTGTCGGATTAGCTGGATAGTTGAGAATAACCGCCTTGAGCTTGTCTCCCTGCTCCAAAATGGCCTTTTCCAACATCTCAGGAGTCAAGACAAAACCATTTTCAGTTGTGTCAATCTCGACAATCTCTGCCCCAACTAGATTGACAATCGGTTCATAACCTGGATAGGCAGGAGCTGGCAAGAGCACCTTGTCTCCCTCTTCCAAAATAGCTGTCAAAGTCGCAGATAAAGCCTCTGTCGCCCCAATTGTAACCAGGATTTCATTTTCAGGAGCATAGTCCAGTTGGTACTTTTCCTTAACAAAGTCACTGGCTGCCTGACGTAGAGTCAGCAGACCACTCATCCCTGTATAGTAGGATTGGTTCTGGTCAATCGCTCGCTTGGCCGCCTCCTTGACATGATCTGGCGTTGTAAAATCAGGTTCCCCCAAGGTCAAACGCAAGACCCCAGGAATCTCCGAAATAGCCTGGTCAAACTGACGAATCAACGAAACTTGAATCTTATCTAACTGTTTATTAAAGCGCTTAGTTAAGTCCATAGATACCTCCTACTGTAAAAACGTATCTCTATTATACTACAAAAGCCCCCCGACCGCAAAAATACATAATAGAATAACTTTCCACTTTCTACTTTACTTTTCCTGTTTTTATGTCTATAATGGTAAAAGATTTTATTTGGAGGTTTTTATGTCATTTCTATCAAAAAATGGAGCAGGTATCTTGGCCTGCCTTCTCATTTCTATCGTATCTTGGTACTTAGGAGGATTCTTCCCTGTCATTGGCGCGCCCGTTTTTGCCATTTTCATGGGAATGCTCCTACATCCCTTTCTCTCGTCTTATAAACAACTGGATGCGGGATTGACCTTTAGTTCTAAAAAATTGCTCCAGTATGCCGTTGTCTTGCTTGGTTTTGGTCTCAATATCTCGCAAGTCTTCGCAGTTGGGCAATCTTCGCTCCCTGTCATCCTATCCACCATTTCAATAGCTCTGATTATTGCCTACTTCTTCCAGCGCTTCTTTGCCCTGGATACAAAACTGGCTACCTTGGTTGGAGTAGGTTCTTCAATCTGTGGTGGTTCTGCCATTGCTGCGACAGCGCCCGTTATTGATGCTAAGGAAAAGGAAGTAGCCCAATCCATTTCCGTTATCTTTTTCTTCAATGTCTTGGCTGCGCTCATCTTTCCAACCCTCGGCACCTGGCTTCATCTATCCAATGAAGGCTTCGCCCTCTTTGCAGGGACTGCGGTCAACGACACTTCCTCTGTAACGGCTGCCGCCAGCGCTTGGGACAGTCTTTACCAAAGCAATACCCTCGAGTCTGCAACCATTGTTAAACTCACACGTACTTTGGCCATTATCCCTATCACGCTCTTTCTATCCTACTGGCAAAGTCGCCAACAAGAAAACAAGCAAAGCCTACAACTGAAAAAAGTCTTCCCACTTTTTATCCTTTACTTTATCCTTGCCTCTCTCCTCACTACACTACTCACCTCTCTAGGTGTATCCAGTAGTTTCTTTACCCCTCTCAAAGAACTCTCTAAATTCCTTATTGTCATGGCCATGAGTGCTATCGGTCTCAAAACCAATCTGGTCGCTATGGTCAAATCCAGTGGAAAATCCATTGTTCTCGGAGCCATCTGCTGGATTGCCATCATCCTCACCACTCTTGGTATGCAGACCCTTATCGGCATTTTCTAATACTCTTCGAAAATCTCTTCAAACCACGTCAACGTCGCCTTGCTGTATATATGTTACTGACTTNNCGGTGTTTTGAGCAGTCTGCGGCTAGTTTCCTAGTTTCCTCTTTGATTTTCATTGAGTATAACACAAAAGGTAGCCCATCAGCTACCTTTTTCTTATGCTTCCTTAATCAAGCGAGTATGTTCTCTCTTGATGCAGCGATTCATCACGATGTCATCGCATCCACCAGCACGCAAGATCTCTTCCGCTTCTAGATTTTCAAGTCCTAGCTGTGCCCAAAAAATCTTGGCATCAGCTTTGAGAAAATCACGCGCCACATCAGGCAAAAACTCACTGCGACGGTAAACATTGACAATATCTACAGGAAAAGGAATCTCAGCAAGGCTAGCATAAGCCTTTTCACCCAATATTTCGCCACCTGCCGCCTTGGGATTGACTGGGATAATTTTATAACCCCGAGCCTGCATTTCCTTGGTCACTCGATTGCTGGTTGTTTCCTCACGGTCTGACAAACCCACAACAGCAAGGGTTTTACTCGTTGCGAGATACTGACGAATCACGCCATCACTTGGATTGATAAATTCTTGACTCATAAAAATCCTCCTCTTTCATCAGTATAGCACAATTTGAAAAGGCTTGCAGAATTCTACTACAAAAAGGAGGACTAGCCCCCTTTTTATTTAGCCTCGTACCAGGTTGCCCCTTCATTTTCATCTACGATGAGGGGAACACTGAGTTGAATGGCTTCTTCCATGGTTTGTTTGACCAATTTTTTCATCTCTACCAATTCAGATTTAGGAACTTCAAGGACGATTTCATCGTGCACTTGCAGAAGCATCTTAGTCTGATAACCACCCTCAACTAGAGCCTTGTCTAGCTGAATCATGGCAATCTTGAGAATATCTGCTGCTGAACCCTGGATAGGTGAGTTGATAGCTGTCCGCTCCGCAAAACCACGAATGTTGAAGTTACGCGAATTGATATCTGGCAACTCACGACGACGCTTGAAAAGGGTCTCCACATAGCCCTTATCACGCGCCTCACGCACCACTTCATCCATGTAATTTTTAATACCTGGGAAGCGTTCAAAGTAGGTATCAATATAGGCTTTGGCTTCCTTACGGCTAATGCCTAAATTATTAGACAAACCAAAGTCTGAAATACCATAAACCACTCCAAAGTTAACCGCCTTGGCATTGCGACGATCGTTTGCAGTCACATCCTCAGGACGCTCAATGCCAAAGACCCGCATGGCTGTCGAAGTATGGATATCTGCCCCCTCTTGGAAGGCCTTAATCAAGTGCTCATCCTTAGAAATATGCGCCAAAACGCGCAATTCAATTTGTGAATAGTCCGAGCTGAGCAATACACTATCCTCCCACTCTGGCACAAAGGCCTTCCGAATCAAGCGCCCTTGTTCCAAACGCACAGGAATGTTTTGCAGGTTTGGATCTACACTAGACAGACGACCTGTTTGGGTCAAATCCTGCACATAACGAGTATGAATCTTGCTATCATCCAAAATCCAGTCCTGCAAGCCAATTACATAAGTCGATTGAATCTTAGCAATTTGACGGTAGTCTAGGATTTTCTTAACAATCGGAGCAATAGGAGCCAAGCGTTCCAAGACATCCACCGCTGTCGAATAACCTGTCTTGGTTTTTTTAGTGTATTCTAAAGGAAGTCCCAATTTTTCAAAGAGAAGCACGCCCAACTGCTTAGGCGAGTTGATATTAAACTCCTCACCAGCCAACTCGTAAATCTCTTGAGTCAGTTTTTCAATGACAAGCTCATTTTCAGCCTGCATCTCAAGCAAGGTCTCTTTCTTGACCGTAATCCCAGCAATTTCCATCTTGGCAAGGACAAAAGCCAGAGGTTGCTCCATATCATAAAGAAGCTCTAATTGCCCATTTTCGCTGAGTTTTTCAAGTAAAATAGGCTCTGTTTCTACCAAAACAGCAAGTTTACAAGCTAAGTGTTCCAAGAATTTCTCACGTTCAGGAATGGCCTTTTTAACACCCTTACCGTAGAAAGTTTCATCATCAACCAAGTAAGTCTGACCATAAAGACTAGCGATGGTCGCAATTTCATTGTCCTCCACAGTCGAAAGGAGGTATTTAGCCAAACGGATGTCAAAAGCAGGCGCCTGCAAATCCACACCAAAACGTTGCAAAAGAACTTTAACCTTCTTAAAGTCATAAACTCTCAGAGATGTTTTTTCTAAGAAATCCTTGAAAATCGGGTCTTGCAACAGCTCAAGCTTGTCTGTGGCATAGAGCTTATCCCCACAAGACCAGGCAAATCCAACCAAATTATCCGTATGGTAATTCTCACCAAAAAGCTCAAAGTGGAAGATAGACTCTTCACTCAGCATATCTTGACTGATTTGGTCAACAATAGTAAAATCCAAACTCTCAGACACATCAGCTGACGACACATTTAAAGCCTGCTTTAGCTGTTTGAAGCCCATCTCATCGTAGAATTTCCCAAGATTTTCAACATCTGGACCACTATAGACCAAGTCCTCTAAACCAATCGCAATCGGTGCCTTGGTATCAATGGTCGCTAGTGTTTTAGACAAAAAGGCCTGTTCCTTGTCATTGATGAGATTTTCCTTCATCTTAGAAGTCTTCATTCCATCAATATTTTCATAAATCCCCTCAAGCGAACCATGCTCCAGCAAGAGCTTAATACCCGTCTTTTCACCGACTTTGGTCACCCCAGGGATATTATCCGACTTATCACCCATGAGCGCCTTGAGATCGATAAACTGAGCTGGTGTGAGGCCCATTTCTTCCATGAGGTAATCTGGCGTAAAGGCCTCAAACTCAGCCACACCTTTCTTGGAAATCTCAACCACCGTATGCTCATCCGTCAGCTGAATCAAGTCCTTGTCCCCACTGACAATGGTAATATCAAAACCATCCTGCTCAGCTAGCTTATCCAGCGTCCCAATGATGTCATCCGCCTCATACTGAGCCAGCTCATAGTGACGAATCCCCATATGATCCAGCAACTCACGAATGAAAGGAAATTGCTCACGAAACTCATCAGGAGTCTTAGCCCGACCACCCTTATAGTCCGCATACATCTCTGTCCGGAAGGTCGTCTTTCCCGCATCAAAAGCCACCAAAATATGACTAGGCTCCACCCGCTCCAACAAATGGCTCAACATCAACTGGAAACCATAAATGGCATTGGTATGCAAACCAGCCGCATTCTTAAAACGGTCCAACTGCTGATAGAGTGCAAAAAACGCCCGAAAAGCAACAGAAGACCCATCAATCAATAATAATTTTTTCTTATCCATACACCCATTATAAAGGAAAGAATCAAAAAATACCATTGGGAAGAGCTAGAGCAAGTATTTTTCAAACTTTTTCCCGAATAAATAGATAGAAGCATTGAAACTAGTAAACTTAGATTTAAAAATGTGCTATAATGAAAGACAAACTATAAAAAAAGTCAATAGTTTATCTAAAATATTTCTTATTTCAATTTGATGATTTAGCGATGATTTTAGAGCACGGCAAAAATCCCTTGAAAAAGTCCATTTTTTTCAAAGGTAATCTTGTGTTAATTTCAGAAATTACATCACTTTTTGTTCGTCAAATGGTAGCTCTTTTTTAGGAGATAAAACATGGTTCGGATAAGTTTTTTTGCAAGGTGGATGATGGCTACATTGTAATGTTTTCCTTGTTCTAACTTAGTCTTAAACTAGGCCTTAAAAGCAGGTGAAAAGCGATTGCATGCTTTGCCAGCTGATGAACGACTACAGAAACGTCAAGAAGAGCTCCAACCCCTAATGGAAGACTTCTTTGCTTGGTGTCGGCGTCAGTCAGTTTTACCTGGTTCAAAACTAGGAAGGGCAATTGAATACAGTCTCAAGTATGAAGAAACCTTTAAGGCCATGTTGAAAGACGGGCATCTGGTCCTTTCCAGTCATAACCACCCGTGA
>NZ_VMLO01000121.1:0-7615 GCF_013276735.1 Streptococcus sp. 1559 | reverse complement strand
GGAATTACTTTAAAATTTCCTTATCAATTTGTTCACAGTCTATTTCAATCTACTATACTCTTCGAAAATCTCTTCAAACCACGTCAGATTCACCTTGCCGTATAGATGTTACTGACTTCGTCAGTTCTATCTGCAACCTCAAAACGGTGTTTTGAGCTGACTTCGTCAGTTCTATCCACAACCTCAAAACAGTGTTTTGAGCAACCTACGGCTAGCTTCCTAGTTTGCTCTTTGATTTTCATTGAGTATAAGGAGGAAATCATGTACCATATAAAAGAAGCTGCACAGCTTTCGGGTGTCTCTGTCAAGACCCTGCACCACTACGATAAGATAGGACTTTTGGTTCCTTTAAAGTCGGAAAACGGCTATCGAACCTACAGTCAGGAGGATTTGGAACGTCTCCAGGTCATTCTTTACTACAAATATCTAGGCTTTTCTTTAGAAAAAATAGCAGAGCTATTAAAGGAAGAAAGGACAGATTTATTGCCTCATTTGACCAGGCAGTTGGACTATTTGACTCGAGAAAGGGAACATCTGGATACCTTGATTTCAACCTTGCAAAAAACCATTCAAGAACAAAAAGGAGAAAGAGAAATGAGCATTCAAGAGAAATTTGCTGGATTTAACTACCAAGACCATCAAAAATACCACCAAGAGGCGGTAGAGAAATATGGACAAGAAGTCATGGACCAAGCGCTGGAGCGCCAGAAAGGTCACGAAGACGAGGCTACGGCTGCCTTCAACCAAGTTTTTCAAGCCTTAGCACAAAATCTTCAAGCTGGTCTGCCTGTAACAGCAACTGAAAACCAAGAGCAAACAGCCAAGCTCTTGCAAGCCATTAGTACTTATGGATTTGATTGTACTATTGAAGTATTCGGTCATATCGGTAAAGGCTACGTCTATAACCCAGAGTTTAAGGAAAATATTGACAAATTTGGTACTGGAACAGCCCAGTACACATCAGATGTCATTGCCCACTATGTCCAAACTCAAGCAAAATAAAATCGGAGGAGTAATCTTCCGATTTTTTCTATTAAAAGTTCTTTAATCATAATGCAGACTTCCCGCCACCCAGCCGGTGCAGAGGGCAGAAGTGATGTTAAAGCCCCCCGTATGGGCGTTGATGTCCAGTACCTCGCCAGCAAAGTGGAGTCCAGGAACCAGCTTACTTTCCAGAGTTTTGGGATTGATTTCCTTGAGACTGACGCCACCCTTGGTGACAAAGGACTTGGCAAGAGACATTTTTCCAGTTACAGGAATTTTAAGTCCTTTAATGGACTGGACAAGTTGTTCACGTTCCTTTTCAGTCAGTTGTTTGACTTTGTCAGGATAGCCTTGCACAAAAAATTCTGCCAAGCGTTCTGGAAGCAAAGTTTTTAAGGTATTTTTTAGAGATTTTTCCCTATTTTCTTCTAGAAATGCAACCAAGTCATTTTCAGAAAGTTGAGGCAAAACATCCAGTGAGAGAATCTCCCCACCCTTGACAAAGCTAGACATACGTAGGGCAGCAGGACCTGACAAACCAAAGTGGGTAAAAAGCAAATCGTGAGTGATGACACGCTTGCCATAACTTAGAGTCACATCATCCAGCGAAATTCCCTGCAAGGCCTTATGTGGAAAATCTGTTAATAAAGGACTTTCAGCAGCTTCAAGCTCGGTAATGGTATGCTTAAAATGGCGGGCAATCTCGTGACCAAAACCAGTCGAACCAGTAGAAGGATAGGATTTTCCACCAGTTGTGACAATGAGTTTCTCACAAGTGAAGGTTTGGTCTGCGGACTTAAGGACAAACTGTTCGCCGATTTTTTTAACCGAAACAATTTCGGTTTGAGTAGCAACTTGACCACCTAGTTCAGTGATTTTCTTTTCCAAAGCTTCGATAATAGTCCGAGACTTGTCACTGGCTGGAAAGACGCGTCCGTGGTCTTCGAGCTTAAGTTTAACACCATTTTCTGTAAAAAAGTTGATGATGTCATGATTATCGAACTGGGAGAAAACACTGTAAAGAAAGCGTCCGTTTCCAGGAATTCCAGCTAGTAGGTCGTCCAAGCTACCATTGTTGGTCACATTGCAACGTCCCCCACCAGTCCCAGCTAACTTTTTTCCAAGTTTCCGATTTTTTTCGATGAGGAGGGTTTTCTGTCCATAAAAGCTACTGGAAATCGTAGCCATCATACCAGCAGGTCCTCCACCGATGACAATAGTATCAAAATGTTTCATAGCTCTATTGTACCACAAAAAAAAACAAGAGATGATGGTTACCTCTTGTCAAGAATGCAATTAATCAATTTCATAGCCCATCAGCAGACCGCCATCTTCTGCATAGAAACTGCAGAGACCAGATGTTGGGAGAATTTTAATATCCGCCTGTGGGAAGGTTTCACGGATTCGGTCTGAAAGCTGTTGGCAACATTTCTCGTTATTGCGTTGGGCCATGACAATACGGCCACCAGCATATCCTGCTTTCACTAACTCTTCATAGGCTGCTTGAACTGACTTCTTTGCTCCTCTTGCTTTTTGTAGCAATTCGAGAGTTCCAGTTTCACTAGCTTCTCCGACCATACGAATGTTGAGAAGGCCAACGACCGTACCGATAAGCTTGCTCAAACGGCCGTTCTTCACCAAGTTATCGACTTTGGCTAGGACAAAGAGCAACTTAGTTTTTTCTTGATAGGCGGTGATAGCTTCAACCACTTCTTCAAAAGACAAGCCCTGGGCAATCAAGTCATTCAATTTTTCTACGAGTAGGTCAACTTCACCACCAGCAGACAAACTATCAATTACATGAATCTTAGTGTCAGGATGTTCTTCCAGATAAATATTCTTGGCCAGTTGAGCACTATTGTGACTACCAGAAAGAGTACCAGTGATGGTTACTAGGAAAATGTTTTTGGCACCTTCAAATGCTCGCAAATAATCATCTGGGCTTGGACAAGCTGATTTTGAAGCTTCTGCGGTTGCATACATGGTTTCCATCATATGGTCAATATCAAGACTGGCATCATCAACAAAGACCTGATCAGCTACTTGAATGGTTAAGGGGACACTTACAAAGGTTGTGTTAATAGCTGGTGTTGGCAGTTGACGATAATCACAACCAGAGTCAGCAATAATCTTCCAAGTCATAGAAATTCTCCATCTTTGTCAGTTATACATTGACAAAGGTTCTGTCTTTTTTTACAATTATATCATGAAAACCCTTGAAACAAAAGCATCATCCGTCTGTTGTGACAAGTAGAAAGAAAATGTTATGTCTGAACGTAGAATCTCTGAAAAGTCTCTTGAAAATCTCAGAAAATCAAACCAAGAATCCAATTTATTAACCAGAGAAGCCATTGAAACAGCCCTCTTGCAACTCTTGGAAAAAAAGGAACTGACCAAGATTAGTATTTCTGAATTGGTCAAACGTGCAGGTGTTTCGCGTGCGGCCTTTTATCGCAATTATGACTCCAAAGAGGAAATTTTAGAGAGCGTCTTTAAACGAACTGTCCACAATATTATGGAACAGCTGCATCATTACGATTTAAAGACAGACCTTTATTTGGTTTGGGTTCACCTTTTCCGGGAGGCCAGAAAGGAAGTTAGAGTGATTCAATTGGCCTTGGATTACCATCTGGAAAAAATCTTTGTCCAAGCCATGCAGGAATTTCTAGAAAAATACCATGGGAAATCAAAAGGTGTCAGCTCTTATCTTCATTCCTTCTGGAGTTCAGCCATCGTCTCAGTCCTTTTAAAATGGATCAAGGATGGCATGAAGGTACCTGCTGAAAAGATAGCGGATTTACGGTTACCATTTTTTAAAAAATAGAGAAATAGGAGAAAAGAGATGACTGAAAAAAGACTGGCCTGGGATGAGTATTTTGCAGCCCAAGCATTACTAATTGCCAATCGTTCCACTTGTAAACGTGCCAAAGTGGGCGCAATTCTGGTTAAGGATAATAAGGTTATTTCCACTGGTTATAATGGTTCGGTGTCAGGTACCGAGCATTGTATTGATCACGAATGTCTGGTCATTGAAGGACACTGTGTTCGCACCCTTCATGCTGAGGTTAATGCCATTCTTCAAGGGGCTGAGCGTGGTGTTCCTAAAGGTTTTACAGCCTATGTAACCCATTTTCCTTGTCTCAACTGTACCAAACAATTATTGCAGGTTGGTTGCAAGCGCGTGGTTTATATCAACCAGTACCGAATGGATGACTACGCCCAATACCTTTATCAAGAAAAAGGGACAGAATTGACCCATTTACCACTTGAGACAGTACAGGAAGCTCTTAAAGAGGCTGATCTAATGTAAAAATTATCAAAAATAAATGGTTTAGAAAGATTTTTAAACCGTTTTTTGGTATAATAAGAAGAATAAATTGAAAGAAGGAATTCCAAAAATGGGAAAAATTGAAGTTATTAATCACCCGCTGATTCAACACAAATTGTCAATTTTGCGTCGTACAGATACTTCTACAAAAGCTTTTCGTGAGCTAGTAGATGAGATTGCAATGTTGATGGGGTATGAAGTACTTCGTGATCTTCCACTAGAAGATGTGGAAATCGAAACACCAATTACAAAAACAGTTCAAAAACAATTAGCAGGTAAGAAATTGGCTATCGTTCCAATCTTGCGTGCAGGTATCGGGATGGTTGATGGTCTCTTGAGCTTGGTTCCAGCTGCTAAAGTTGGCCACATCGGTATGTACCGTGATGAAGAAACACTTCAACCAGTTGAGTATTTGGTGAAATTGCCTGAGGACATTAACCAACGTCAAATTTTTGTAGTAGATCCAATGTTGGCAACAGGTGGCTCAGCAATCTTGGCCGTTGACTCACTTAAAAAACGTGGCGCATCAAATATTAAATTTGTCTGCCTTGTATCAGCACCAGAAGGTGTAAAAGCCCTTCAAGAAGCTCATCCAGATGTAGAAATCTTTACAGCAGCCTTGGATGAACGCTTGAACGAACACGGTTATATCGTTCCAGGTCTTGGAGATGCTGGAGACCGCTTGTTCGGTACAAAATAAGATCGAAAAGAAGAATGACTTGGAAAAGTATTTCTAGTCACGAAAGGAGGTTGGGTTTTTGTTTCTGTCTAATGAAAGCAGAGCAAAAATTTGACCTTTTTTGACCAAGATATTATAATAGTCTTATCTTCAGTCATTTGACCAACAAAATTAAAACTCAAAAGGAGAAATGAATGATTCCTGTAGTTATTGAACAAACAAGCCGTGGAGAACGTTCCTACGATATTTACTCACGTCTTCTTAAAGACCGCATCATTATGCTGACAGGTCCAGTTGAAGACAATATGGCTAACTCTGTTATTGCCCAATTGCTTTTCTTGGATGCCCAAGATAGTACAAAAGATATTTACCTTTATGTCAATACACCTGGTGGTTCCGTTTCAGCTGGTTTGGCAATCGTTGATACCATGAACTTTATCAAGGCAGATGTCCAAACCATCGTTATGGGTATGGCAGCATCTATGGGGACGGTCATCGCATCAAGTGGAGCAAAAGGCAAACGTTTCATGCTTCCAAATGCAGAGTATATGATTCACCAACCAATGGGTGGTACAGGTGGTGGTACCCAACAAACTGATATGGCTATCGCTGCAGAACATTTGCTTAAAACTCGTAAAACCTTGGAAAAAATCTTGGCTGAAAATTCAGGTCAGTCAATCGAAAAAGTCCATGCAGATGCAGAACGCGATAACTGGATGAGCGCCCAAGAAACACTTGAATATGGCTTCATTGATGAAATCATGGCCAACAATTCATTGAACTAATAATCAAAGGAGGCAAACTCGACTGGGTTTGCTTTTTTTGGTATAATAGGGAGAGATTTCTTAGAAAGAGGATTTATCATGTTTGAAAAAGTCAATCGATCTGGCTTGATTATCTATCTTTACTATAATCGTGATGCCAAAAAACTGCAGGATTATGGAGATATTACCTATCATTCCAAGAAACATCGTTACTTACAACTCTATGTTCCAACTCAAGAAGTGGAGCAATTGGTCGGGCGCTTGAGCAAGGAAAAGTTTATCAAAAAAGTCAGAGTTTGTCATATCCAAGAACTGGAAACACCCTTTGTGGGCAACCTTTACCGATAGGAAAACGTTATCAGATAAAAATTTAAAGAAAAGTGTTGACAATTTTCTGATAATTCGATATATTCTTAACAGACTATTTAAGAAATAAGGAGACAAAAAAGATGAAGAAAAAATTTGCCCTATCGTTTGTGGCGCTTGCAAGTGTAGCACTTCTTGCAGCCTGTGGAGAAGTGAAGTCTGGAGCAGTCAACACTGCTGGTAACTCAGTAGAGGAAAAGACAATTAAAATCGGGTTTAACTTTGAAGAATCAGGTTCTTTAGCTGCATACGGAACAGCTGAACAAAAAGGTGCCCAATTGGCTGTTGATGAAATCAATGCCGCAGGTGGTATCGATGGAAAACAAATCGAAGTAGTTGATAAAGATAATAAGTCTGAAACAGCTGAGGCTGCTTCAGTTACAACTAACCTTGTAACCCAATCTAAAGTATCAGCAGTCGTAGGACCTGCGACATCTGGTGCGACTGCAGCTGCGGTAGCGAACGCTACAAAAGCAGGTGTTCCATTGATTTCGCCAAGTGCGACTCAAGATGGATTGACTAAAGGTCAAGATTACCTCTTTATCGGAACTTTCCAAGATAGCTTCCAAGGAAAAATTATCTCAAACTATGTTTCTGAAAAATTAAATGCTAAGAAAGTTGTTCTTTACACTGACAATGCCAGTGACTATGCTAAAGGGATTGCTAAAGCCTTCCGCGAATCATACAAGGGTGAGATCGTTGCAGATGAAACTTTCGTAGCAGGTGACACAGACTTCCAAGCAGCCCTTACAAAAATGAAAGGGAAAGATTTTGATGCTATCATCGTTCCTGGTTACTATACTGAAGCTGGTAAAATTGTAAACCAAGCGCGTGGTATGGGAATTGACAAACCAATCGTTGGTGGTGATGGATTCAACGGTGAAGAGTTTGTACAACAAGCAACTGCTGAAAAAGCATCAAACATCTACTTTATTTCAGGCTTCTCAACTACTGTAGAAGTTTCAGCTAAAGCAAAAGCCTTCCTTGATGCATACCGTGCTAAGTACAATGAAGAGCCTTCAACATTTGCAGCCTTGGCTTATGACTCAGTTCACCTTGTAGCAAATGCAGCAAAAGGTGCTAAAAACTCAGGTGAAATCAAGGATAATCTTGCTAAAACAAAAGATTTTGAAGGTGTAACTGGTCAAACAAGCTTCGATGCGGACCACAACACAGTCAAAACTGCTTACATGATGACCATGAACAATGGTAAGGTTGAAGCAGCAGAAGTTGTAAAACCATAATAGAAAATGTTGAAATAGGGAATGAGCCTCGGACTCACTCCCTGTTTCGGTGTTTAATACTCTTTGAAAATCTCTTCAAACTGCGTCAACGTCGTCTTGGATTATATATGTGACTGACTTCATCAGTCTTATCTACAACCTCAAAACAGTGTTTTGAGCAGCCTGCGGCTAGTTTCCTAGTTTGCTCTTTGATTTTCATTGAGTATAAGATTCATTTCCGAGCAAGTTCTTGAATTTACTCGAGGATAAA
>NZ_VMLO01000120.1:0-6404 GCF_013276735.1 Streptococcus sp. 1559 | reverse complement strand
TGAAGAAGCGCTTCTAAACCAAACTCCTTATATTTTTTCAAATTCCTCCAAACAGTTGTTTTATTGCAATCTAGCAGATCCATGATTTCCTTATAACTCTTTTCTTTTGAGCGAAAATAAATAATCTGTAGACGTTTGTGATATTTGGCGTACGATGAATCTCTTAGGAGTTGTTCAATTTTTTGTGTTTCTTCGTTTGTAAGTTTCATAACTACTATTATAAGATGTTTTTTGATTTTAGTCCAGTATTATATTAAACTTGATTAATCAACTATTGATAAATCAATAGAAAGGAGGAAGAAATGATAGAGATTCAAGATTTACTGTATCAACTCCGCTTGTCTGAGCAAGCGAGTACGCAATTGTTTGAAAAAAGGCTTGGGATTAGTTTGACACGGTATCAGATTTTATTATTTTTGTTGAAGCATTCCCCTTGTAATCAAATAGCGGTTCAGGAGCGTTTGAAGATTGATCAGGCTGCTTTGACACGGCATTTTAAGATTTTAGAAAAGGAAGGTTTGGTGGAGCGTCATCGTAATCCTGAAAATCAGCGAGAAGTCTTGGTAGAGGCTACGAAGTATGCCAAGGAGCAGTTAGTGATGAATCCACCTCTGCAGCATATCAAGGTTAAGAAAGAGATGGAAAGTATCTTAACAGAGTCTGAGAGAACAGAATTCAGCCGTTTATTAAACAAATTGGTTTTGAGCATTGAAAATATAGAAATTTAAGGAGAAATAGATGTCAATTATTACAATTATTTTAGCAACAATCGTTGCTTTGGAGCATTTTTACATTTTTTATTTGGAAAGTATTGCAACGCAATCAGAAGCGACTAGTCGTGTCTTTAACATGGACAGGGAAGAACTAGCTCGTCCGTCGGTAAGTTCACTGTTTAAAAATCAAGGGATTTATAATGCTCTGCTAGGAGTCTTTCTCCTGTATGGGATTTATTTCTCACAGAATTTAGAAATTGTGACTATTTTTGTTTTATTTGTGATTGGTGCTGCGGCTTATGGCTCTCTCACAGCAGATAAGAAAATTATTTTGAAGCAAGGTGAGCCAGCTATTTTAGCCTTGATTAGTATTTTTCTCTTTAAATAAGTTCAAAGGTCAATCTTAGTCTCGCTAGTCCTTTTCACTCCGGAATAAGGGAAATATGTTATACTTGTTTTTAAGAAAAAGTCTCATTGAATTTGTTTTGAGGAGTTAGAAATGAAAGTATTAGTGACAGGTTTTGAGCCCTTTGGAGGGGAAAAGGTTAATCCAGCTTTGGAGGCCATTAAAGGTTTACCAGCTGAAATCCATGGTGCTGAGGTCCGTTGGTTAGAAGTGCCAACAGTCTTTCACAAATCGGCTCAAGTATTGGAAGAAGAGATGAACCGCTATCAACCTGACTTTGTCTTTTGTATTGGCCAAGCAGGTGGAAGATCTAGCTTGACGCCTGAACGAGTGGCTATAAATCAAGACGATGCACGCATTCCTGATAATGATGGTAATCAACCGATTGACCTTTCCATTCGCCAAGACGGTGCTTCGGCCTACTTTAGTAGTTTACCGATTAAAGCGATTGTTCAAGCTATAAAAAAAGAGGGCTTGCCGGCCTCTGTTTCCAATACGGCAGGGACTTTTGTCTGCAACCATTTGATGTATCAGGCCCTCTATTTGGTAGAAAAGAAATTTCCACATGTTAAGGCAGGTTTTATGCATATTCCTTATATGATGGAATAGGTGGTGAATCGACCTACAACTCCAGCTATGAGTTTAGTGGATATTAGGCGAGGGATAGAAGCGGCAATCGGAGCCATTATAGAACATGGAGATCAGGATCTCAAGTTGGTAGGCGGAGAAACTCATTGATAGAAAAAAGCTTGAGGGAAAACCTTCAAGCTTTTGGACGTTTTCGAGCCAATACTGCTCGGTAAAAACTCATTTTATTAATTAATTTGAATGTAGGGTAGGAGTGAAAAACTAGCCCTACCAGGGGTAGTTTAGTTGGTATTTTTTACTAAGTGCTGCTCTAAGTACTGCTCTATAAAAGCTGATTTTAGTACATTGGATATAAGGTAGGAGTAAAAAACTAGCAATGCCAAAGGTAATCCAATTGAGGAAGTACCAAGGAAGAAGCTGTAAATCTAGGACAAAGTGCTGGAACTTGTAGCCCTTCATAAAGGAACGGCTAGTTTTTAGGATTCGTCTTGGTGAGGCCTGTCCTAGGTCTAGACTATAACAGAGAAGAAATTCCACCTGTGAATAGGCATAATACTGTGGAATATAGAGGATATTTCCTACAATGATCAAGATGAGACTTGCAAGAAAGTAGAGTCCAAAGACCATGAGGAAACGCTCGGTTTCAACTGATGAGAGATCTAGATTTGGAAACTCAGGATGTAGGGTGACGAATTTTTGGGCTAAAAAGCTACTATAAAAGAGGAAGTAAATCCCAAGTAAATTAGGGATACTCCATAAAAAGAGATAGAAACGTTTGAGAAGTAGGGTCAAAAAGGTTTGAGAAAAGCGCTCCTCATCAAAGAGAGCTAGGCTGTTTTTTACAGATGGCTCCGTTTTAGAATCTTTCATGAGTGTCAGGGTTGCATAGACGGAACTGGTCAAAAGAATAGTCCCGATAAAGGAGACTAGTAGAGGAAAGAGGTAGGCTTGAAGTATTTGACCAAGTATGCTGAAAAATGGCTGTTCTAAAACAGTCACGTGGATCCGAGATAAGGGATTAAGAAAACCAGATAAGATGACCAGCATACTGGGAAGGATATAGAGGAGAAAGAGACGGGGGGTGTCAGCCTGAAAATGTTTTGACTCCTGACGAATTGTTTTTAAATCAATTTTTGGATAGTTCATTCTCTTATTATACCATAGTTCGTGACAGTTCCAGCTTTTTTTGATAAAATCATACAGTATGCCCTTGGGTACAAAGTATGAACTGGGACTGTCTTTCCCAGCTTCGGAGGTAAAAAATGTCAGATTCACCAATCAAATACCGTTTGATTAAGAAAGAAAAACATACAGGAGCTCGTCTGGGAGAAATCATCACTCCCCACAGCACCTTCCCAACACCTATGTTTATGCCAGTTGGGACTCAAGCCACTGTCAAAACTCAGTCGCCTGAAGAATTGAAGGAGATGGGTTCGGGAATTATCCTGTCAAACACCTATCATCTCTGGCTTCGTCCTGGAGATGAACTTATTGCTCGCGCAGGTGGTCTCCACAAGTTCATGAATTGGGACCAGCCTATCTTGACAGATAGTGGTGGTTTTCAGGTTTATTCCTTAGCAGATAGCCGTAATATCACAGAAGAAGGAGTAACCTTTAAAAACCATCTCAATGGTTCCAAGATGTTCCTATCGCCAGAAAAAGCTATCTCTATTCAGAATAATCTAGGCTCAGACATCATGATGTCCTTTGACGAATGTCCTCAGTTTTATCAACCTTACGATTACGTTAAGAAATCAATCGAGCGTACCAGTCGTTGGGCTGAGCGTGGTTTGAAGGCTCACCGTCGTCCGCATGACCAAGGGTTATTTGGGATTGTGCAGGGGGCAGGATTTGAAGACCTGCGTCGCCAATCGGCTCATGACCTTGTCAGCATGGATTTCCCAGGCTACTCTATCGGTGGCTTGGCAGTAGGAGAAACCCACGAAGAGATGAATGCGGTTTTGGACTTCACAACCCAACTGCTTCCTGAAAATAAACCTCGCTATTTGATGGGTGTCGGAGCGCCAGATAGCTTGATTGATGGGGTCATTCGTGGGGTGGATATGTTTGACTGTGTCTTGCCGACTCGTATCGCTCGTAACGGGACTTGTATGACCAGTCAGGGACGTTTGGTTGTCAAAAATGCCCAGTTTGCTGAGGACTTTACGCCACTGGATCCTGAGTGTGATTGCTACACATGTAAGAACTACACACGCGCCTACCTTCGTCACCTACTCAAAGCTGATGAAACCTTCGGTATCCGCTTAACTAGCTACCATAATCTTTACTTCTTGCTTAACCTGATGAAGCAAGTGCGACAAGCCATCATGGATGACAATCTCTTGGAATTCCGTGAGTATTTTGTGGAAAAATATGGCTATAATAAGTCAGGACGCAATTTCTAAAACGGAATAGATATAAGCTAAAAATCCTAAGTTTTCTCTTAGGATTTTTCTTCTTTTTTTGATAGAATAAAGTGTATAATGAAAGGGAGAATAAACTCGTATGCGCATTAAATGGTTTTCCTTGATTAGGATTACAGGTTTACTACTGGTACTCTTGTATCATTTCTTTCAGACCATCTTTCCTGGAGGATTTTTCGGGGTAGATGTCTTTTTCACATTTTCAGGTTTCCTGATTACGGCTCTACTCATCGAAGAGTTTTCTAAAAATCATGAGATTGACTTGATTGGATTTTTTAGGAGACGCTTTTATCGGATTGTGCCACCTGTGATTTTGATGGTCTTGGTAACTATGCCCTTTACCTTTCTAGTTCGCCAAGATTATGTGGCTGGAATTGGGGGTCAGATTGCGGGTGTTTTAGGCTTTATGACTAACTTCTATGAACTGCTAACAGGTGGGAGTTATGAATCTCAGTTCATTCCTCATTTGTTTGTTCATAATTGGAGCTTGGCCGTTGAGGTTCACTACTATATTCTTTGGGGATTGGCAGTTTGGTTCTTATCCAAACAGTCCAAATCAAATGGTCAGTTGAGGGGAATGGTTTTTCTCTTATCAGCTGCTGCCTTCTTGATTAGCTTCTTCTCCATGTTTATTGGTAGTTTTCTAGTGACCTCTTATTCCTCTGTTTACTTCTCCAGTTTAACTCATGTCTATCCATTCTTTTTGGGAAGTATCCTAGCAACGATTGTAGGCGTTCGTCAGACGACTTCCCTCGTCAAGCAGTTGGATAAAATCTGGGATTTACGCAAGACCCTTTTGGTTTTTGGAGGAGGTTTTGGCTTCTTACTCATTTTGACCTTCTTTGTCAAATTTACCTATCTTTTTGCCTATCTTATGGGCTTCTTACTTGCTAGCCTTGCAGCTCTTGCTATGATTCTGGCGGCGCGTGTCTTACATGAAAAGACACATCATATACAAGAGACAAAGATGATTAGCTTTTTAGCGGATACTAGCTATGCAGTTTATCTCTTCCATTGGCCTTTCTACATCATTTTCTCACAGTTGACCTCAAATCTTCTTGCTGTGTTATTAACTTTGATTTTTTCTTATGGATTTGCCAGTCTTTCATTTTATGTATTGGAACCTTGGATTGCAGGCAAGAACACACCTATTTTACAAACTCTTCGTCCCCTGCCTTATATTCACACAATTCTTGCAACAAGTACGGGAATCTTGGCCTTCATTGTCTTCTTAGTGACTTTGTTGGCACCACAAGTGGGAGCGTTTGAGACAGACTTAACTGTCAATGGCTTGAAGCAAGCTGCTAGTACTATTGCCCAAACAAAAGTGATAGCAGAACGAGCAGAAGCTGATAGTTTAGGAATTGCTGATGGCACTATGTTAATTGGTGACTCGGTGGCTTTAAGGGCAAATACAGCCCTGCAGACAGCTCTTCCTGGAGCACAAATTAACGCGCAGGTCAGCAGAACAACTAAGACTGCCAATGAAATCATGATAAACAATAGCCAAAATAAATTTTTACCTAAGATGGTGGTCATTGCGACTGGGGTAAATAATCCTGAAAATTACAAGGAAGACTGGGACAGTATCGTGAAAAATCTTCCTAAGGGCCACCATATGGTTTTGGTGACTCCTTATGAGGGAGATAAGACAAAAGAGACCTATGCCATCGTTGAGAAGGCTGCTGCCTACATGAGAGAATTGGCAGAGAAGACACCTTACATCACGATAGCAGATTGGAATCAAGTTGCGAAAGAGCATCCAGAAATTTGGGCAGGAACAGACCAAGTCCATTTCGGAAGTGACACTAGCACTATTGAAGCAGGAGCAAAATTGTATGCAGATACGATTGCCACAGCCTTGAAGACAGCTCAAGACAAGCCAGTCAAATCAAAATAACGTGTATTAAAAAGAGAAGAGTTGGAGAAATCCAACTCTTTTAAAATATCGCATCTCTGTGCCTTTCTTGTGTTTGTGGTTGAACAACAAGTATAACACAGAGGTGTTTTCTTATGTCTACACTTTCAGCTAGTTGAACCATCTAATTTTTAGGAGGGCTGGGTGGCTAACTTCATTATATAACTTTCATTTAGTAAATCGAACGTGAAAATGTCCCATTTGATAAAATAGTCGTATGAAAAGGATCCAACTGAATATGAATGAAACGAAAAAATATCTTGTGATAAAAGCTATAGACCAAGGAAAGAAAACAAAGAATCGAGCCTGTGTCGAACTGAATCTTTCTGAAAGACAAATCAATCGTCTGCTACTAG
>NZ_VMLO01000012.1:0-16404 GCF_013276735.1 Streptococcus sp. 1559 | reverse complement strand
GCTCTTTGATTTTCATTGACTATAAAATGGTTTTAATTCTTTTTTTCAAATCTGGCACCACTTCTGACTCAAACCAAGGATTTTTGGCCATCCAGATTTGATTTCGTGGTGAGGGGTGAACTAGTGGAAAATAGGTTGGCAGATAGTCTTTATAGTGTTTCACCCTCTCCGTTACCTTCCCACTGATTTTCTCCTGTAAATAGTAGGCTTGGGCATATTGCCCAATCAAGAGGGTTAACTGAATATCAGGCAATTCCTGTAAGAGCTGCGGATGCCATTTTTCTGCAAAACCTGCTCGCGGCGGTAAATCACCTGACTTACCATGCCCTGGAAAGTAGAAATCCATAGGCAAAACAGCAAAATAACCTGAATTATAAAAGGTATCTTCATCCACACCTAGCCAATCCCGCAAGCGGTCACCACTTTTATCTTTCCAGTAAAGGCTTGCTTCTTGAGTTTTAAGTCCCGGAGCCTGACCGATGATATTGATGCGAGCAGTTTTTGGCGCTGCAAAGAGAGGCTCAATGCCACGCTCTGTATAGCTGGCATTCTGCGAATCCGCCGTGATAGCCTGTTTGATTCTTTCGATTTGAGACATCTACTTTCCCTCCAAAAAGAAGTCCAAGCATAAGATCTCAGACTTCTATCGTTTTATTTGATCAATTCGTAAATAGCTTCGGCATAAATTGCTGCTGCTCGGAAGAGATCGTCCAAGGCGATAAATTCATTGGCTTGGTGCATGGTGTCAATAGAGTCTGGGAACATGGCACCGTAGGCAACACCTCGTTCTAGCAAGCGACCAAAGGTACCACCACCGATGACTTGCTCGTGACCTTTAAGACCAGTTTGTTTTTCATAAACATTCAACAAGGTTTGCACAAGTGGATCTTCCATTGGCACATAGTGAGGCGTATGACCATGTTCAGAAAGGCTAACAGAAGCAACCGGCAAGTTTTCAAGGATTGACTTGATTTGCTCTGGACTTGTTCCTTTTGGATAGCGGATATTAAGGGCAATGGTATTATCAGCGCTTGTTTCATCAAAGCGGAAGACGCCTGCATTCATAGAAAGAGCACCCATCTTTTCATCCACATGAGCAATCTTGAGACTTTCACCTTCATGGTCGTTCAATAGAATTTTTCCAGCGATGTCAAGGTAGTCTTTTGCTGGACCAGCAAAGTCAAACTGGCTAAGGAAGAGGGCTAGGTAAGTCGCACCATTGATACCTGAAGCAGGCATAGCACCGTGGGCTGATTTACCAATGATCGTCACCTTGTATTGGCCAGCTTCTTCTTGAAGTTCTCCTCTAAGTTTGTGTTCTGCAACAAAGGCATCTAGTTTAGCTTGCAAGTCAGCCAAATCTCCTGAAACAACAGCTGTTGCTGATTCAGGCACCATGTTTTCACGTAAACCACCTGTGAAGCTGTGAAGACGAGCTGCACCTGTATTTTCTCCTGCAAAGTGAAGGTATTCCGTGATATTTCCTTTTTCACCATTGATGATAGGGAATTCAGCGTCTGGAGAGAAACCGAAGTCTGGTTTGGCAAGTCCTACGTGCTCGAAGTAGTAGTCCATGTCTGCCCAGCCTGATTCTTCGTCTGTTCCGACGATGAAGCGAACTTTTTTAGAAGTTGGAAGGCCCAATTCTTTGATGATTTTCAAACCATAGTAACAAGCTGTTGTAGGTCCCTTGTCATCTGAAGCACCACGCGCATAAAGGCGACCGTCTTTGATAGTCGGTGTGTAAGGATCTGTGTCCCAACCGCTACCAGCTGGCACCACGTCCATGTGAGCAAAGATTCCGAGAACTTCTTCTCCATCACCAAACTCAAAATGTCCTGCGTAGTTGTCAACATTTTTAGTTGGGTAGCCATCGCGGTCTGCGATTTCAAGGAATTTTTCCAAAGCTTTGACCGGCCCAGGCCCAAATGGATGCTCAGCATCAACTTTGCTGTCATCACGTTCTGAGTTGATTTCCAAAAGGCTAAACAAGTCAGCCAAGAGGTCTTCTTTGCGTTTTTCTACTTCTGCTGTAAAATCAATTGCTGTCATTTTTTCTTCTTTCTATCTTTTCTCGATGATTTCATCTACTGGCAAGCGGTAGCTTGGTTCCAATTTTTCGTCTGTATAACCCACTGTGATCAAGAGTTCTGGGCGGAAACGGTCTTCGATTTCCAAAACTTCATTAACTTTTGATTTGTCAAAACCAAGGATAATGTTGGAACCAATCCCTTGGTCTGTCAGAGCAAGAACCAAGTTCATAGCAACCAAACCTGCATTGAGGGCTAGGTAGTCGCTGACTTGTTGCTCACTGTAACGGGCAAACTCAGCTGGCAGATTTTTCATAAAATATTGAAGTTGCTCTTCAGAAAAGTTATTAGCACCACCAACACGGGCAATCTTACGAGCACGTTTGGCTAAGTCCGTATCTGTAAACAAGGCAATGGTTACAGGCGCTGATGATACCTGCTCAAAGTTTGAACCATAAGCCAACTTTGCCAGTTCAGCATTTTTCTCACGAACAACTACAAATTTCCAAGGCTGGCTGTTGTGGGCGCTTGGCGCCAAGGTTGCAATTTCGATAGCCGTACGCACATCTTTTGGATCAACTGGCTTATCAGTGAAATGCTTGGTCGCATGACGTTTTTTGTTTAATTCAAGAAATTTCATAATCGATTTCCTTTTCTAATTCTACTGCTTCCATTCTACCATAATTTGAAAGAGCTTGCAGGGATTTTTCATGATTAAGTTTTTCTATCACAGACATAAAAGATATATATTGGTTTATCAGGAACATTTCTGATAAACTAGCAAGTACTTTACATTTGAATGGAGACAGTATGAAAAAATTTAGCCTATTACTAGCTATCCTACCATTTTTGGTTGCCTGTGGGAATCAAGCTACACCCAAAGAGACTAGCGCTCAAAAGACAATCGTCCTTGCTACAGCTGGCGACGTGCCGCCATTTGACTACGAAGACAAGGGAAATCTGACAGGCTTCGATATCGAAGTTCTAAAAGCAGTGGATGAAAAACTCAGCGACTACGAGATTCAATTCCAAAGAACTGCCTGGGAAAGTATCTTCCCTGGACTTGATTCTGGTCACTATCAAGCAGCTGCCAATAACTTGAGTTACACAAAAGAGCGTGCTGAAAAATACCTATACTCGCTTCCGATTTCCAACAATCCCCTCGTCCTTGTTAGCAACAAGAAAAATCCTTTGACTTCTCTTGATCAAATTGCTGGCAAAACAACGCAAGAGGATACCGGAACTTCAAACGCTCAATTCATCAATAACTGGAATCAGAAACACACTGACAATCCTGCTACTATCGATTTTTCTGGTGAAGATATCGGTAAACGAATCCTAGACCTTGCTAACGGTGAATTTGATTTCCTAGTCTTTGACAAGGTATCCGTTCAAAAGATCATCAAGGATCGCGACCTAGATCTCTCAGTTGTTGATTTACCTTCTGTCGATAGCCCCAACAATTATATTGTTTTCTCAAGCGACCAAAAAGAGTTTAAAGAACAATTTGATAAAGCACTCAAAGAACTCTACCAAGACGGAACACTCGAAAAACTCAGCAATACCTATCTAGGTGGTTCTTATCTCCCAGATCAATCTCAGTTACAATAAGATATACTAAAAGCGATTGGACGAGCCAATCGTTTTTAATTTGCATTGGTTATTTTAGGAAACTCTTACAAAAAATCAAAAAAATTCTTCACATCTTCTACATACCCATGCTTTTCTATTAAGCTTGCTAATAATTCCAGATTGTGTCCCTGATAGTTATCTTCACGACGTAGTTCTTCATACATTTCGATAAAGGGAAGCCCCTGAGACTTAGCCAATTCCAACTCCGCTTCGTAGTCATAAGCAACTTTACGAAATAGGATATTTACCAATTCACCATCTTCAATTTCTATCACGGCATACTGGGCACGGTGATTTTTTAACGCATCCCAATTAAAATAGGGCATGCCAATCGACCCTGGATTGATGATTTGTTGCCCTTGACTGCCGTAACGAAGCAACTGCTTGTGGACATGACCATAGACTGCCACGTCGGTTTCCTCATCTAGGAGTTGGTCAAATTTCTCTGTATCATTCTCAACTAGCAAGTCACCACCATAGTTTTTGTCAGGTAAATTATGAGAGATAGAAAAGCGCAATCCGTCAATTTCTTTCTTTTCCAGCAAAGGCAAGCTTCGTAGCCAGACAATCGTTGCAGGATCCATTCGCTCCATCAAAAACTGGGTCAATCGCATGAGCTGGATTTCTTTTGGATGTTCCAAACCGTATTGCCCATCCAAGACCTCAAGGACACAATCATCCCAATTGCCTCGAACACTGGCTGTGATAGGAAGGTCCTTTAGCAGGGCGACCAAGTCATTTGCACCTGGACCAGGTAGAAAAATATCTCCCAGAATCCAATATTCACTGACTCCTTGGGTTTTAGCATCTGCAATCACTGCTTCTAAGGCTGTCGCATTGCCATGAATATCTGATAAAATTGCGATTTTATGGTTCATGATGGTCTCCTTCTGTTTGATAATCTACTCTTTCTTCTGCCACTTGAGGCAAGGTTTCTGTTTCCTGCGAGTTCAACTTCCTCTGCACAGCTTCTGCAACGACTCTAGGCACACCGACTTCGACAATCTCATCCACACTTGCTTCCTTGATTTTGGTCAGAGACTTGAAGTGCCTCATGAGATTTTGCTTGCGTTTAGGTCCCAGACCGTCAATCCCATCCAATTGTGATGAAAAGGAATTTTTGGAGCGCAGTTGGCGATGGAAAGTGATAGCAAAGCGGTGCACCTCATCTTGGATACGTTGGAGGAGGAAAAATTCCTGAGAATTACGAGACAAGTCCACCACTTCCAGCGGATCTCCAAAGAGCAATTCATGAGTTTGGTGCTTATCATTCTTTTGCAGACCTGCAATGGGAATATCCAAGCCCAGTTCCTCTTGGATGACTTGCTTGGCGATATGGACTTGACCTTGTCCCCCATCAATGACAATCAAATCTGGAGGAGTCAAACCTTCTCGTTGTACTCGACCATAACGTCTGCGAATAACCTCACGCATACTGGCATAGTCGTCTGGTCCAACGACAGTCTTGATTTTATACTTACGATAATCTTTTTTACTTGGTTTGCCGTTGACAAAGACCACCATAGCTGAAACAGGACTAGTCCCCATGATGTTGGAATTATCGAAGGACTCGATGCGAACTGGAGTCGGAATTTGGAGCAAACGTCCTAGATTTTCAATAGCTCCTTGGGTCTTTTCGACTGATTTTTCTAGCAGGTTAAATTTCTGCTCCAGACTAACACGTGCATTTTTTATGGCTAGATTGACCAGCTGTTTTTTCTCTCCACGTTGGGGTTGGAGAATCTTGGTATCCACCAAAGCCTTGACAGCTTCTTCGTCAATATCCTGCGGAATCAGTACCTCATTGGGAACTAGATGAGATTTTTCTTGATAGAATTGTCCTACATAGGTCAAAAAATCCTCATCTGGATCATTGAAGTAGGGGAATAGATTGACATCGCGCTCGATGAGCTTGCCCTGACGAACAAAGAAAACTTGCACACACATCCAGCCCTTATCCACATAGTAGCCAAAGACATCGCGATTTTGGAGATCCTTAGCCATGACCCGTTGCTTGGTTCGAAGCGTTCCAATAGCCTGAATCAGGTCACGGTATTCCGCCGCACGTTCAAACTCCATAGTCTGAGCCGCCGCTGCCATTTTGCCCTTGAGGTTATCAATGATTTTATCATCTTGGCCTTTCAGAAAATCAGAAACCTCCTGAGCCATAGACTTGAAATAGTCCTCATCCTTCTTACAGATGGTGTGGCTCATGCATTGGCCGATATGGTAGTAAAAACAGACCTTAGACGGTGGATTGGTACACTTACGAAAAGGGAAAATCCGATCCAGTAGTCGCTTGATTTCATTGGCCGCCCCCACATCTGGATAGGGACCAAAGTAGAGACCTCCGTCCTTCTTGACCTGACGAGTGATAATCAAGCGTGGATAGCGCTCATTAGTGATTTTGATGAAGGGATAGGACTTGTCATCCTTGAGCATGATATTGTATTTAGGCTTATTTTCCTTAATCAGGTTGATTTCTAGGAGAAGTGCCTCAATATTAGACTCCGTAACGATAAATTCAAAATCTACAATTTCAGACACCAAAGCCTCTGTTTTGGTATCATGACTTCCACGGAAATAGGACCGCACGCGGTTACGCAGATTTTTAGCCTTTCCTACATAGATAATGGTGCCGTTTTTATCCTTGTGAATGTAACAACCAGGGCTGGTCGGCAAGAGCTCTAGTTTTGATTTAATCAAGTTGTTCATAATTCCATTATAGCAAAAAAGTAGGGAAAAATAGTCCCCTACTCATTGGTCTCATATAATTTTCGAAGTCTTTCAACATCCTCTTCCTGGATACCATAAAAAGAACCTGCTGGTTGCATGACAGACTTCTCATCTGTATGGTCCAAGCCAATCGCATGACCTAACTCATGTTCTGCCGTATGGACAAGGCGTTCATAGGAATAGCCATAGTATGGATTGGACAAATAATAATGATTCAAGCGCACCGTTACGGACAAGAATTGCCCTGTTAAGAGATTAGTTTGACTTTCCGCCTCTCCTGCCACAGGAGTGCCTCCGTCGTTCATCTCCGTAGCCGTAATATCCGCCTTACTAGACTCAGTCACGAGTTCAAAGTTAAAAGCACCAGTTTGATTCCAGTTCTGGATTGCTTCTACATAAGCCTCTTGAAAGCGTGAATCCATCTGCGGATCCAGGTAAATACGAGCAGAGGCCTGTGGCCACCTTCCTTCAGAATGCTGGTGACTATCTGTCTGGCTTAACTTAGGCAGTTGCCCTGTTTTCTCCCATTGGTCAATACTTTGTTGACCAATTTTTACTGACCGTTCTGCTTGCTTTAGCGCTCCTTGAAAATCCCCGTTCAGATACCAGAGAAGTCCGAAAGCAAGCACACATAAAAGCACAACTATCCAAACCAGACGCCAAAACAAACGCCACACAAAAGAAAAGAAAGCCCCTATCAAACGAAAAAGCCAGCGCATGTCTCTCCACCTTTCTAGCAAATAAAAATTATTTTACTAAAAGAAGCTAAAAGAAAGCTAAATACTGACTTTTTCACCTTAACGTCCTACTATTTTTTTGAGTAACTGGATAGCTTTGTATTTTAAAGGAGATGGATGGTAACGGAAAGTACCTGCTTTGCGTACAATATAGCCATTAAAATTCTGTTTAAAACGCAAAACACCATCACTTCCATCAAAAATCCCTTGAATGCCTAGGAAGTTGTATTTAGGTATTCCACGTTTTATGCTTTCCAACATAACATATTTTTGAAGCAGTGCAGGGGAATAGAATTTATTAAACTCAGTGTAGGAACCACTAAAGAGGTAAGTCGTTTCCTGAGGCATATAAACAAATAAACTCCCGGCTAAAACAATATCTTCTTCTCCATATTTTTCAATCAAGTCTCGCGCTTCTGCTTTTCGAACTTCAAATGTTTCAAATTGACTAGAATATTCTCTCAGTTGATTTTGTTTTTTCTCAGAATGAGGATTTTTACTCAAATCAAGTCGCAACTTGTTCAAGTTTTCTTCTAGTTTACTTTGTTCACCTTGCAATTTGCTCATATAGTCCGAAAAATTTAAGCTTGCTATGAGAAACTCCGCTTGTTCTCCAAAAGTATCATAAAAATGCTCATAATATTCTAAACTTTTATCACTATATTCTCTACGTTCAGAGGTTTCTTTTGTTATATTCTTAAAAATCGATAGTTCTTCACGTTTTAACTTTTTCAACCGAATGCCAAAGGTTTCAGCCTTTTTCACCAAGGGTTTACCCTTTTTGCTAAAACTTTTAAGCAAACTCTTTTCAGTTAATTCAGTTAAATCTTTATAGTATAACCAATCTGGTTCTCCACCTGGGTAACCTCTTGTCAATCCATCAAATTGATAACCTAAATCAGTTAAACCTTGAATGATACTTTTTTTCTCAGCATCTATTGGATTACCTTGGCTATCAAAAGTTTGATAAGTTTCATAAGGTTTTACAAGCAGCTCTAATACGCCATTTTGCTTGGCATATTCTTTTAACTCCGCATAAAAAACTGGAAGAGCATCTTGTTGGGTATAAATCGGCCCCGAATTGATCTCCATATGCAGACCACCCAGCATGGGCAAGCTATAAACCAGAGCTGCAACTTGAATCTCTCCTCCTTGTTTCAAAGCAAGATAAACAATTCGAGCCCCTCTTTTTTCTAACAAGTCCCCCATCTGAACAGATTGCATAAAGGAACGAGAAGAAACCTGATCAGAATAAGTACGAAACTCTTCTTTCGTGAGTGTAGTTAGTGCCATATACTTACTTTCTATGTTTTTTTCTTAATGTTTTACGGAAATCAAGAGCAAGTCTTAACAGAGGATAGAGAGGATGGGTAGGAATTGTAAATTCACCCAAGTATTCTTCGATCGTTGGATTAAAATTAGCTTTAAAACGATAGAGTCCACCATCTAAAGCATTCTCGACGCCTCCTAAATTTTGCCATAAAATGCCACGTTCAAAGGAATATCGAGCTGTCTCATACCAAGTCAAAATAGGAGCTTTATAACGTCTAAAATCTTCATCCATTCCTGCGTATAGATTGACAGAAGTTTGTCCGAATTCTAAAGTCAAGGTAGCCGCTAAGGGAACTCTTGCTTGACCTGCATCCATATATTCCTGCAGGAAAGTCAATTCCTCTAACAAACGTTCTTTTTCCTTCTTCTGCGCTTCTACTTTTGAAGTTCGAGTCGAATCAGTAAAGGTCTCTTCCAAGGCTCTGTTTTTCGCTAACTGTTCTTCTAATTCTTGCGAACGTTTAGAGACATCCAAGGTTGCCAAGGTGATGTAGGCCTTGTCCTTAAAATTATCTAACAACTTTTTATAATAGGCTTCATTCCTCAAATGAATCTCTTTCCGCTTCTCGGTTTTTTTCATCAAAAAGGAAAAAGAGTCCAATAATTCAGTTCCACCAAATTGAATCTCTACCCCCTTATTCCGTGCTGTTCGAATAGCCTGTTTTGTTGACTTGGAAAGTTTATCTTCTTCAAAATTTTCCTTGTATATTTTCGCCTGAATACGAGGTTGAATGGTGTCTCCCATTTCCTCTGTTTTTCCTGACCACCTTACTCCCATTTGTTGCAAACTATCAATAATAGCCAGATTTTCAGGAAATTCTGTTTTTTCCTGATTAATTAAACTTTGAGACAGGCAAATACTTGGGTCAAAAGTCACAAAAATAGCTCTCTTGCTACGAGCATAAGACTTAATGGACTGAATGACAAAACTCAAGAGTTCTGTATCTCCATAATCCAATATAGGTCCTCTTGGGACGTAAAACATTTTATAGCCTAACGGAAGAGTTCTAATCAAAATACTAGCTGTCGCCAGTAATTTTTCTTCCCTGTAAACACCAAACTTCTCATGTTGCCAATCAGACTTCACTTCTTCCCAAGCACTACTTTGTAATACATTGGCTAATTCATGTTCTTTGACAAACTGATCATATTCTAATGTGGGAATGCCAATTTGATAACGGTACATTTCCTACTCTCTTTCCTCCAATATCTTATTACTATTCTACTACTTTCGTTTGAAAAGTCTAGTGAAAACAGACTTCCATCATTGTTTTGAAGCCAAGAATAACTATAGATAGTGGTTCATTTATAAAAAACTAACTCAATCTCTCTTCTAATTTGAAATCGATTGGCAGGGTTGCTAGAAACCGTTCCAATTGTTTTTCCCAATAATACCACTCGTGAGTTCCAGCGCTATGGCTATAGGTCACATCAAAACCTAATTTTTTGAAATTTTTCACTGCTAGATTATTGGCTTCATACAAGAAATCCTGTTCGCCACACCACGCCCAAAGTTTGGTATTTTTATCCGATTTTTTAGCCAGACTTTCAAGAGAATAGGGACTAGTTGTCCAGTCTCTAATCTCTCCAAAAACACCTCTCCAGTAGGCTGGACTTCCCAGATTTTGGCTCTCAGGAGAAAAATCTTGAAAGCTGAGAGCACCTGAAAAACTAGCTGCATGAGAAAAACGATTTGTCGCAAGAGCCAATTTGAAACAGCCGTAGCCTCCCATGGAGAGACCAGCGATAAAGGTCTTTTCACGCTTACTAGTCATATTAGGGAAGAAGCGTTTCAGAACCTGTGGCAATTCCTCTGCTAGAGCTGTGTAATAGTCAAAACCATACTGGGTATCAGTGTACCAACCGTTGCTGGTATTGGGCATGACGACGATGAGATTAGTCCCCTGAAGCAAGCGTTCTACATTGGTCCGTTTGAGCCAACTATTATGATTGCCAGACATCCCGTGCAAGAGGTACAAGACGGGAATATCTTGACACTCTGGTTCTTCCACTCGATTGGCATCAGGGTAGAGGACATTCACTCCCCACTCCATATCCAAAACTTGTGAGTAATACTCGATTTTCATTACTGCCATGATTTTCTCCTTCTATTTTCCGATAAGAAAAAGCCGAAACTAGACTTTATCTTTACTTATTTCAATGATTATTTTGCTTCCATGACTACTGGTAGAATAGCTGGACGACGCTTAGTTTGATCAAAGAGATACTTGGTCAGATTATCCCGAACCTTGCCTTTAAGATCTGCCCAGTCAAAGTCATCTCCTTGAAGATAGTCTTCTACCGTTTGGTTAATCAATTCTGAACTTTCACGGAGAATATCGCGGCTCTTCTTGAGATAAACAAATCCACGCGTGTGAACACGTGCCTTGGCCACAATTTTCTTCTCACGACGGTTAACGGTGATTGCGACGATGAAAATACCGTCCTCTGACAAGACCTTACGGTCACGAAGGACTACATTACCAACATCACCGATAGCATTTCCGTCAATCAAGACATCCCCTGCCGAAACCGCACCAGCTGGGACAAAGTCTCCATTCTCATAAGCCATGCTGGTTCCCTTTTTAGGGATGAAAATGCGTTCTGGCAACATCCCAACTGCCATAGCAGCCTTAGCATGGGCATCCAACTCACGGTATTCCCCTTGAATCGGGAAGAGATACTTGGGTTGCAAGAGATTGATCATCAACTGCAAATCACGCGCATTTCCATGTCCTGACACACGTAAGCTTTGGGTGATCAATTTGACAACCCCTCCTGCCTGATAAATCATATTTTCCACACGCGCAACGAAGGCTTCTTTAGCAATAGACGGAGCCGTAGCAATATAGACCAGGTCCCCATCCTTGATTTCTACATAACGATGGCGACCAATCGACATCTTACGAAGTCCATTGATAGGTTCACCCATACGACCTGTCTCAAGAATAATCAACTCATGGTCTTCAAAGCGAGACATATCTTTCGGCTTAATCAAGAGAATTTCGTTGGCTAGAGACAATTTCTTGAGACGAATCGCTGTGCGGACGATATTTTCAATATCAAATCCTGTCAAGACGATACGTCGACCTGTTTTATCCGCAGCGTCAAAAATCTGCTGGATACGAGAAAGGTTACTGGAAACAGCTGCAACGATGATACGACCTTCCCAGTCAGCAATGGTTTGGGTAATTTCATCTCTAACTTCACTTTCACTAGCCACCTGAATATTGCTGTCCGCATTGGCCGAATCACTGAGGAGAGCCAGGACGCCGTCACGACCGATTTCTGCCAAACGAGCAAAATCAGTTGCATAAGATTCACTAGCCGTTTGGTCAAATTTGAAGTCACCTGTATAAACGATGCTTCCTTCCGATGTCTTCAAGACAATTCCCAGACTCTCTGGAACGGAGTAAGTCGTAGGGAAGAAGGAAACCACTGTCCCACCAAAATCAATCTCCGTATTCTCATCAATGACATGGAAATCATTAAATTTCTTAACGGCATCATTTCCTTTGACAAAGAGCTTTGCCAACTCAATGGTCAACTCAGAGCCAAATACAGGTACCTTGGCTTCAGCCAAGAGATAAGGCAGAGCACCAATAGCATCTGCATGTCCGTGAGTTAAAAATACCCCAGCAATTCGATCTTTATTTTCAAAAAGGTAGTCCATCTTTGGAATCACCACATCGACCCCTAATTGTTCATTTTCGGGATATTTTAACCCTGCATTCAAAACAAAAATGGACTCTCCAATTTCAGCAATGTACATATTTTTCCCATTTTCACGTACACCACCAAGTGTTGTTAAACTAATATTACTCATTTTTCCTCCAAAATCTTAGTTTATCTTGATTATAGGGTTGCTTACCCTCTTATTCTAAAAGCACTATTACTGTTAGCCGAATCTTTTCCTACCATTATACCATTTTTTTGATGATTTTCAAAATGAAGATTCGTTTTCAAAAAAGAGCTGGTTGCCCAACTCTTTCCTAACTTCTACTCTTTTTCCATCAAAAAATCATAAATTTCTTGCACGGTACCCAGCGCCATCATTTCTTGGTCTTTGACGGTTTGTTTGAGATTTTGGTAAATCTGACTTTCTCCTATCTCCCGCTTTGGCGCCTCTTTATTGACTGTCATGACCCCATCTTTGATGGTCACAAATCCTAGCTCTTCAAATACTTGAATCATCTTAACCAGCAAGATTTGTTGGATATTAAGATAAGTAGCCAAATCTTTCAGCTTGTAGCGAATATCAAACTCTGGGAACTGGTAGATGGTCTTGTACAATTTGGCAAACTGCTCTCTAGTCCCATAACCTGTCAGATAGTAGGCCTTGTCAATATCATTTTTGAAATAGACAGCAGAGAAATTCTGTTCCTGAAAAATGGTCTTCAGCTGAGTAATATCCTCTGGAATGGTTTTCACGACAACAGCTTCACTAGTCGCTATATCTGGCACTTCTCCAGCAAAATCTAATACTGGAACTCCTTCTGGCAAGGCTGCATTCTTCCCACGAATGTTAAAAAGTTGAACACCCTCCACACGCGCATCCACCATCATCAACTGGAGGGCAGTTTGGCCATTCCATTGGTTGACAGACAATTTGACTGCCAGCTCTAGATTCTTGGTTTGAGCAAATTCTGTTGCCCATCTACCTTGTCCGAAGGCCACCACTTCAAAACTCGCCTCACCCTTGGAAATTTTCAGCTTGAGATGGGCATTTCCTGCTCCCATAGTACGAGCACTTTCGACCTGAAAATCCTTGATATAAAAGATAGGTTTCTGATTGTCCATTCCAAAAGGTGCCAAACGTTCAAAACTTTTGACCGTTTCCAAGCTAAGTGCCTCCAAATCCAGTTCTTCATCTAGATTTAACTTGTTCTTGCCAGCAGCATCTGCACCTTTTTCACGAACATAATCTTCCAAGATCTGAGATAAATCTGAAAGTTTCTCCACTTCCAGCGTCATGCCAGCCGCACCAGCATGGCCACCAAAGGCGATGAAGAGGTCGCGATGGGGAGCCAGAGCCTCAAAAATATCGACCGCTTCCACACTACGAGCACTACCCTTGGCACGACCGTCTTCTATATTGAGAACGATGACTGTCTGCCCTAGTTCTTCCAACAAACGACCAGCCACGATTCCTAGAACCCCAGGATTCCAGCTTTCCTTGGCCAAGACTTGGACCTTCTTTTCAGGATCCACCATGGTCTTAGCTTCTTCATAGATTGACTGGACGATTTCCTTGCGCTCTTCGTTTTTCTGATGAATCATGAGGGCAATCTCATGCGCTTCCTCATCATCAAACCCAGTCAGCAAATCAATGGCAGGATTGGGATCGTCCAAACGCCCCAAGGCATTCAAACGAGGGGCAATCTGGAAACCAACCGTTTCTTCTGTTACTTCGTTAGCAGCAATCCCAGCCATGTCCAGCATTTCTTGTAAACCAATGCGCTGAGTATGCCCCAGCATTTCTAGACCATATTGAACCAAGATTCGGTTTTCATCTGTCAAACTAACCATATCTGCAATGGTACCAATAGCGACCAAATCAAGCAATTCCACTTGCACTTCTTCTAAAAGGGCGCAAGCCAGCTTGAAGGCCACTCCACAACCAGCCAGATATTTGAAGGGATAGTCCGCATCTGGATGTTCAGGATGGACAATAGCATAGGCATCAGGCAGGGTTTCAGGCATAGAATGATGGTCGGTCACAATGACATCTATTCCCATAGACTGGGCCAATTCAATAGCCTCATGACCAACAACCCCATTATCCACCGTCACAATCAAGGAAATTCCTTCTTGCTCGATAAAGTATTTATAGACACTAGCATTAGGGCCATAGCCATCGGTAAAACGATTAGGCAGGTAAACACGGCACTCAGCACCAAGTTGTTCCAAACTTTCCTTCACAATCGAAGCCGAAGTCATGCCATCCGCATCGTAGTCTCCATAAACGAGAATATTTTCCCCTTCTTCAATGGCCTGACGAATCCGTTCCACTGCCTTGTCCATATCATGGAGCAGATAAGGGTCATGCAAATTCTCCAAGGAAGGTTCTAAAAACTTCTTCAGACTTTCTTGGTCCTGAATCCCTCTCTCAAACAACAACCGAGCCACCTCAGGACCCAGTCCAGCCTTCTTGGCTATCTTTGTAAAATCCGCATCTTCTACCTGCGGGGCAAACTGCCATTCATAAGTAGGTGTTATCAAAAAGACATCCACTCTTTCTAAGAATTCTATCGCTTCATTATAACACGATTTAGGCTTTTTCTCTATCCAGATTGCTTTTTTATAACATTTTAGTGAATTTTTTCAGATATGATTTGACAAGACAAATCTTTTGGTGTAGAATCGTGTTATAAAATCTAACACAAAGGAGATTCCTTATGGCTTTAGTAGAATTTGAACACGTCGAAAAATATTACGGAGACTACCATGCACTCCGCGACATCAATCTCCGTTTTGAAAAAGGGCAAGTCGTTGTCCTCCTAGGCCCTTCTGGTTCTGGAAAATCAACTCTTATCCGCACCATCAATGGTTTGGAGGCTGTTGACAAAGGAAGTCTTCTAGTCAATGGCCACCAAGTTGCTGGTGCCAGCCAGAAAGATTTGGTGCCTCTTCGCAAGGAAGTCGGCATGGTTTTCCAGCATTTTAACCTCTATCCGCATAAAACAGTGTTAGAAAACGTAACACTTGCACCCATAAAAGTTCTAGGAATTGATAAAAAAGAAGCTGAAAAAACAGCCCAAAAATATCTGGAATTTGTAAATATGTGGGACAAGAAAGATTCATATCCAGCCATGCTGTCTGGTGGACAAAAGCAACGGATTGCCATTGCACGTGGACTCGCTATGCATCCTGAACTCCTCCTCTTTGATGAGCCAACATCTGCCCTTGACCCTGAAACCATCGGCGACGTTCTGGCTGTTATGCAAAAATTGGCCCACGAGGGTATGAATATGATTGTCGTTACCCATGAAATGGGCTTTCCCCGTGAAGTTGCCGACCGCATCATTCTCCCTCCTTTGACCAACCAAATTGTTAACCTCATCAAGAACACCTCAACAGTCGCTATCATCTCTGGAGTGGACTTGATGTTTGTGACCAAGTCTTGGTCAGCACTTAACGGAAACTACATTCCAGCCTTTCTAGGCGCTGCCCTTCTCTACTTTTCTCTATGCTTCCCTGTTGCCCAGTTTGGTCGCAAGATGGAACAAGCTAATAAAAAAGCCTATTCACTTTAGGAGGTTACTATGGAATCCATTTTAGAAGTTTTGACCCCAGATAACCTAGTCTTTATCTTTAAAGGATTTGGCTTGACCCTCTACATTTCTCTGATTGCCATCGTCCTCTCTACCCTTATCGGTACGGTGCTAGCTGTCATGAGAAATGGCAAAAATCCTGTCTTGCGCATTATTTCCAGCATTTATATCGAATTTGTGCGCAACGTTCCCAACCTTCTCTGGATCTTTACTATCTTTTTAATTTTCAAGATGAAATCCACTCCAGCAGGAATCACTGCCTTCACACTCTTTACATCAGCGGCTTTAGCTGAGATTATCCGAGGCGGTCTCAATGCCGTAGCCAAGGGGCAGTACGAAGCAGGAATGTCACAAGGCTTCACTTCAGCCCAAATCCTCTACTACATCATTCTCCCACAAGCCATTCGTAAAATGCTGCCAGCCATCATTTCTCAGTTTGTAACCGTGATTAAGGATACCAGTCTCCTCTACTCTGTTATCGCCCTACAAGAACTCTTTGGAGCCAGCCAAATTCTCATGGGCCGTTATTTTGAACCAGAGCAGGTCTTCAGTCTTTATATACTGATTGCCCTCATCTACTTCAGCTTTAACCTAGCCATTTCTAGCCTATCTCATATGCTAGCAAAACGTTGGCAACAAGCTGCAGAATAATACTCTTCGAAA
>NZ_VMLO01000119.1:0-1685 GCF_013276735.1 Streptococcus sp. 1559 | reverse complement strand
TACAGTTGACAAAGAGCCGGAAAGTAATTTTATCTCAGTCAGTGAATAATCGCGAGCAATGGATTGATGATAGCTTCGAGATTATTGAGAGCCTCATTCACAGGCACATCTTTTCCAATATCGTTCGTCCCAATTAAAAGGACAATTTTATCTACCTCCCCACCGTACAGATGCGCATCCAGATTCTCTAATAACAGTCCTGTCTGATAGCCACAAATTCCTCGATTGACAATTGTCTTTGAAGTCCCAAACAACTCCTGCAGAGGATAATATTCGATAATGGAATCCCCAATAAAAAGAATATCTGGCTCTACAACTGAAACCTGATTTAGGTGACGATACTTAGTTTGGATTTTTTCTTGTTCCTTTAGTAACCAATTTTCTAATAACTGTACTGCTACTTCATTCTCCTTTTTCTAACCAGTTTTCCAGTACTTGGTAAACTCCTCCTTGGCTATTGGCTGGCGCTAGAGCCGTCGCCACAGCTTTGGCTTTGTCATCAGCATTTTCCATCGCATAGGCAATTCCAGCCATTTCAAGCATTTCAACATCATTTTCACTATCGCCAAAAGCCATGATTTGTTGGGGGTTCAAGTCCCAACGCTTGAGTAATTCTTCCAAGCCCCATGCTTTATGAATTCCAGCTTGGAGGATATCAATGCAACCATAGCCACTCGATACAGCCCGAACACGGCCATCAAAGAGGTCATTGATTTCTTCCAATACCGAATTCAAACGTTCCTCACCAACAACCATACTCATCTTGAGCACACCACCAAAGAGGTCAGAGGTTAATTCATCCACAAAATTCATTCGTTGGTAGAATTCTTCAATCATTTCTGGAGTCATAAAACTTTCAAGGTCTGTAAAAATGGTACCTTCCTTGACGAAACCACCCTTCATCCCTGTTACAACAAATTGATCCTGACACGCTCGACCCTCGAAATGAGCCAAAGCCTTATCGACAATGGCATCATCCCAAGTCTGAGCCTGAATCAATTCATTGTTTTCAAAAATATGAGCACCATTGGCAACAACCAGAACCACTCGATCCACCAAGTGCTCCAGTAGTTGCCTCATGCGGTGAATTTCATTCCCTGTCGCGATGACAAAACGAATCCCCCTTTGATCCAACTGATCCACAATCTTTTCCAAGCGTGGGAGATCAAGCTGGCCTCTAGCATCCAGCAAGGTCCCATCCATATCTGTCGCAATTACCTTAATCGTCATTTACTTTCCTCTTGATTAGACTTCCTGCAAAACTAGAATCCTAGTTCATGATTGATAATACCAGCAATCAAATTCATTCGTAATCCGAAGTGTTTACGATGATTTCGATAGGTTGTTGAAGATATTTTAAACGTTTTCATAGTGCAATGAAATAAGAACAGGACAAATCGATCAGGACAGTCAAATCGATTTCTAACAATGTTTTAGAAGTAGAGGTGTACTATTCTAGTTTCAATCTACTATACTTTGTCAAAAATACTCTCAACCTTGATTCTCTCCTTAGATAGCGCATGGTTACAGGCTTTATCTTCAGCTGTTAGCGGCTTGAGTTTGCTGGATTTACGTGGAGTTTGTGCTTGAGGATCTATCTTCATGAGCCCTTGATAACCACTGTCAGCCAAGATTTTACCAGCTTGTCCGATATTTCTGCGACTCATTTTGAACAACTTCATATC
>NZ_VMLO01000118.1:0-12919 GCF_013276735.1 Streptococcus sp. 1559 | reverse complement strand
AACTGATGAAGTCAGCTCAAAACACAGTTTTGAGGTTGTAGATGAAACTGACGAAGTCAGTAACCATACCTACGGCAAGGCGACGCTGACGAAGTTTGAATTGGATTTTCACAGAGTGTAAATTGTTGAAACTAGGTTGTCATACAATGTATACCACTTGGGCTTTGGCAGTAGCTAACTGCACTAAATATAATATAAGGAGGGTTTTATGGGGAAAGGCCATTGGAATCGGAAAAGAGTTTATAGCATTCGTAAGTTTGCTGTGGGAGCTTGCTCAGTAATGATTGGGACTTGTGCAGTTCTATTAGGAGGAAATATAGCTGGAGAATCTGTAGTTTATGCGGATGAAACACTTATTACTCATACTGCTGAGAAACCTAAAGAGGAAAAAACGATAGTAGAAGAAAAGGCTGATAAAGCTTTGGAAACTAAAAATGTAGTTGAAAGGACAGAACAAAGTGAATCTAGTTCAACTGAGGCTATTGCATCTGAGAAGAAAGAAGATGAAGCCGTAACTCCAAAAGAGGAAAAAGTGTCTGCTAAACCGGAAGAAAAAGCTCCAAAGATAGAATCACAAGCTTCAAGTCAAGAAAAACCGCTTAGGGAAGATGCTAAAGCTGTAACAAATGAAGAAGTGAATCAAATGATTGAAGACAGGAAAGTGGATTTTAATCAAAATTGGCACTTTAAACTCAATGCAAATTCTAAGGAAGTCATTAAACCGGATGCAGATGTATCTACGTGGAAAAAATTGGATTTACCGTATGACTGGAGTATTTTTAACGATTTCGATCATGAATCTCCTGCACAAAATGAAGGTGGACAGCTTAACGGTGGGGAAGCTTGGTATCGCAAGACTTTCAAACTAGATGAAAAAGACCTCAAGAAAAATGTTCGCCTTACTTTTGATGGCGTCTACATGGATTCTCAAGTTTATGTCAATGGTCAGTTAGTGGGGCATTATCCAAATGGTTATAATCAATTTTCATATGATATCACTAACTATTTGAACAAAGATGGTCGTGAGAATGTGATTGCTGTCCATGCAGTCAACAAACAGCCAAGTAGCCGTTGGTATTCAGGAAGTGGTATCTATCGTGATGTGACTTTACAAGTGACAGATAAGGTGCATGTTGAGAAAAATGGGACAACTATTTTAACACCAAAACTTGAAGAACAACAACATGGCAAGGTTGAAACTCATGTGACCAGCAAAATCGTCAATACGGACGACAAAGACCATGAACTTGTAGCAGAATATCAAATCGTTGAACGTGGTGGTCAGGCTGTGACAGGTCTAGTACGTACAGAGAGCCGTACCTTAAAAGCACATGAATCAACAAGCCTAGATGCGATTTTAGAAGTTGAAAGACCAAAACTCTGGACCGTTTTAAATGACAAACCTGCCTTGTACGAATTGATTACGCGTGTTTACCGTGACGGTCAATTGGTTGATGCTAAGAAGGATTTGTTTGGTTACCGTTACTATCACTGGACTCCAAATGAAGGTTTCTCTTTGAATGGTGAACGTATTAAATTCCATGGAGTATCCTTGCACCACGACCATGGGGCGCTTGGAGCAGAAGAAAACTATAAAGCAGAATACCGTCGTCTCAAACAAATGAAGGAGATGGGAGTTAACTCCATCCGTACAACCCACAACCCTGCTAGTGAGCAAACCTTGCAAATCGCAGCAGAACTAGGTTTACTCGTTCAGGAAGAGGCCTTTGATACTTGGTATGGTGGCAAGAAACCTTATGACTATGGACGTTTCTTTGAAAAAGATGCCACTCACCCAGAAGCTCGAAAAGGTGAAAAATGGTCTGATTTTGACCTACGTACCATGGTCGAAAGAGGCAAAAACAACCCTGCTATCTTCATGTGGTCAATTGGTAATGAAATAGGTGAAGCTAATGGTGATGCCCACTCTTTAGCAACTGTTAAACGTTTGGTCAAGGTTATCAAGGATGTTGATAAGACTCGCTATGTTACCATGGGAGCAGATAAATTCCGTTTCGGTAATGGTAGCGGAGGGCATGAGAAAATTGCTGATGAACTCGATGCTGTTGGATTTAACTATTCTGAAGATAATTACAAAGCCCTTAGAGCTAAGCATCCAAAATGGTTGATTTATGGATCAGAAACATCTTCAGCTACCCGTACACGTGGAAGTTACTATCGCCCTGAACGTGAATTGAAACATAGCAATGGACCTGAGCGTCATTATGAACAGTCTGACTATGGGAATGATCGTGTGGGTTGGGGGAAAACAGCAACCGCTTCATGGACTTTTGACCGTGACAACGCTGGCTATGCTGGACAGTTTATCTGGACAGGTACGGACTATATTGGTGAACCTACACCATGGCACAACCAAAATCAAACTCCTGTTAAGAGCTCTTACTTTGGTATCGTAGATACAGCCGGCATTCCAAAACATGACTTCTATCTCTACCAAAGCCAATGGGTTTCTGTTAAGAAGAAACCGATGGTACACCTTCTTCCTCACTGGAACTGGGAAAACAAAGAATTAGCATCCAAAGTAGCTGACTCAGAAGGTAAGATTCCAGTTCGTGCTTATTCGAATGCTTCTAGTGTAGAATTGTTCTTGAATGGAAAATCTCTTGGTCTTAAGACCTTCAACAAAAAACAAACCAGCGATGGTCGTACCTACCAAGAAGGTGCGAATGCTAAGGAACTCTATCTTGAGTGGAAGGTTGCTTACCAACCAGGTACCTTGGAAGCTGTAGCTCGCGATGAAGCTGGAAAAGAAATTGCACGTGACAAGATTACCACTGCAGGGCAACCAGCAGGAGTTCGCCTCGTCAAGGAAGAACACGCCATCGCCGCAGATGGAAAAGACTTGACTTACATCTACTACGAAATCGTAGACAGTGAAGGAAATGTTGTACCAACTGCCAATAATTTGGTTCGTTTCCAATTGCATGGACAAGGTCAACTAGTCGGTGTCGATAATGGGGAACAAGCCAGCCGAGAACGCTATAAGGCGCAAGCAGATGGTTCATGGATCCGTAGAGCCTTTAACGGTAAAGGGGTTGCCATCGTTAAATCAACTGAACAAGCAGGTAAATTCACTCTGACTGCCCACTCAGATCTCTTGAAATCGGACCAAGTTACCGTCTTTACTGGTAAGAAAGAAGGACAAGAGAAGACTGTTTTGGGGACAGAAGTAGCAAGAGTTCGTACATTAATTGGTAAAGAACCAAAAATGCCGAAAACAGTAGGTTTTGTATACAGCGACGGTAGTCGTGAAAAACTTCCAGTAACTTGGTCTCAAGTCGATGTTAGTCAAGCAGGAGTTGTGACTGTTAAAGGTACAGCAAATGGACGTGAGGTAGAGGCTCATGTCGAAGTTCTAGCAATTGCGAAAGAATTACCAACAGTTAAACGTATTGCTCCAAATACTAACTTGAATTCTGTAGACAAATCTGTTTCCTATGTTTTGACTGATGGAAGTGTACAAGAGTATGAAGTGGACAAGTGGGAGATTGCCGAAGAAGATAAAGTTAAGTTAGCAATTCCAGGTTCTCGTATTCAAGCGACCGGTTATTTAGAAGGTCAACCAATTCATGCAACCCTTGTGGTAGAAGAAGGAAATGCTGCAGCACCTGTAGTGCCAACTGTTACTGTTGGAGGTGAGGCAGTAACAGGTCTTACTAGTCGACAACCAATGCAATATCGTACTCTATCTTATGGTGCCCAACTGCCAGAAGTCACAGCAAGTGCTGAAAATGCTGATGTGACAGTTCTTCAAGCAAGCGCAGCAAACGGCATGCGTGCGAGCATCTTTATTCAGCCTAAAGATGGTGGCCCTCTTCAAACCTATGCAATTCAATTCCTTGAAGAAGCACCAAAAATTGCTCACTTGAGCTTGCAAGTGGAAAAAGCTGACAGTCTCAAAGAAGACCAAACTGTCAAATTGTCGGTTCGAGCTCACTATCAAGATGGAACGCAAGCTGTATTACCAGCTGATAAAGTAACCTTCTCTACAAGTGGTGAAGGGGAAGTCGCAATTCGTAAAGGAATGCTTGAGTTACATAAGCCAGGAGCAGTCACTCTCAAAGCGGAATACGAGGGAGCTAAAGGCCAAGTTGATCTCACTATCCAGGCCAATACTGAGAAGAAGATTGCGCAATCTATCCGTCCAGTAAATGTAGTGACAGATTTACACCAAGAACCTACTCTTCCGTCAACAGTAACGGTTGAGTATGACAAAGGTTTCCCTAAAGCTCACAAAGTCACTTGGCAAGCTATTCCGAAAGAAAAACTAGACTCCTATCAAACCTTTGAAGTACTAGGTAAAGTTGAAGGAATTGACCTTGAAGCGCGTGCAAGAGTCTCTGTAGAAGGTATCGTTTCAGTTGAAGAAGTCAGTGTGACAACTCCAATCGCAGAAGCACCACAATTACCAGAAAGCGTTCGGACATATGATTCAAATGGTCACGTTTCATCAGCTAAGGTTGCATGGGATGCGATTCGTCCAGAGCAATACGCTAAGGAAGGTGTCTTTACAGTTAATGGTCGCTTAGAAGGTACGCGATTAACAACTAAACTTCATGTTCGCGTATCTGCTCAAACTGAGCAAGGTGCAAACATTTCTGACCAATGGACCGGTTCAGAATTGCCACTTGCCTTTGCTTCAGATTCAAATCCAAGCGACCCAGTTTCAAATGTTAATGACAAGCTCATTTCCTACAATAACCAACCAGCCAATCGTTGGACAAACTGGAATCGTAGTAATCCAGAAGCTTCAGTCGGTGTTCTGTTTGGAGATTCAGGTATCTTGAGCAAACGCTCCGTTGATAATCTAAGTGTCGGATTCCACGAAGACCATGGAGTTGGTGCACCGAAGTCTTATGTGATTGAGTATTATGTTGGCAAGACTGTCCCAACAGCTCCTAAAAACCCTAGTTTTGTTGGTAATGAGGACCATGTCTTTAATGATTCTGCCAACTGGAAACCAGTTACTAATCTAAAAGCCCCTGCTAAACTCAAGGCTGGAGAAATGAACCACTTTAGCTTTGATAAAGTTGAAACCTATGCTGTTCGTATTCGCATGGTTAAAGCAGATAACAAGCGTGGAACGTCTATCACAGAGGTACAAATCTTTGCGAAACAAGTTGCGGCAGCCAAACAAGGACAAACAAGAATCCAAGTTGACGGCAAAGACTTAGCAAACTTCAACCCTGATTTGACAGACTACTACCTTGAGTCTGTAGATGGAAAAGTTCCGGCAGTCACAGCAAGTGTTAGCAACAATGGTCTCGCTACCGTCGTTCCAAGCGTTCGTGAAGGTGAGCCAGTTCGTGTCATCGCGAAAGCTGAAAATGGCGACATCTTAGGAGAATACCGTCTGCACTTCACTAAGGATAAGAACTTACTTTCTTATAAACCAGTTGCTGCGGTTAAACAAGCTCGCTTGGTACAAGTAGGTCAAGCACTTGAATTGCCGACTAAGGTTCCAGTTTACTTCACAGGTAAAGACGGCTACGAAACAAAAGACTTGTCAGTTGAATGGGAAGAAGTTCAAGCAGAAAATCTGACAAAAGCAGGTCAATTTACCGTTCGAGGCCATGTCCTTGGTAGTGATCTTGTTGCTGAGTTCACTGTACGAGTGACAGACAAACTAGGCGAAGCTCTTTCAGATAACCCAGAGTATGATGAAGACAGTAACCAGGCCTTTGCTTCAGCCACTAACGATATTGATAGAAACTCCCATGACCGTGTGGATTATCTCAATGACGGAGATCATTCAGAAAATCGTCGTTGGACAAACTGGTCTGCAAGACCGTCTACCAATCCAGAAGTATCAGCAGGCGTAATCTTCCGTGAAAATGGTAAGATTGTAGAACGGACTGTTGCACAAGGAAAAGTTCAGTTCTTTGTAGATAGTGGTACAGATGCACCATCTAAACTTGTTTTGGAACGTTATGTCGGCCCAGACTTTGAAGTGCCTACCTACTATTCAAACTACCAAGCCTACGAATCTGGACATCCATTTAACAATCCAGAAAATTGGGAAGCTGTGCCTTATCGTGCGGATAAAGACATTGCAGCTGGTGATGAAATCAACGTAACATTTAAAGCTATCAAAGCTATCAAAGCCAAAGCTATGAGATGGCGTATGGAGCGTAAAGCAGATAAGAGCGGTGTTGCGATGATTGAGCTGACCTTCCTTGCACCGAGTGAATTGCCTCAAGAAAGTACGCAATCAAAGATTCTTGTAGATGGAAAAGAACTTGCTGATTTCGCTGAAAATCGTCAAGACTATCAAATTACCTATAAAGGTCAACGGCCAAAAGTCTCAGTTGAAGAAAACAATCAAGTAGCTTCAACTGTGGTAGATAGTGGAGAAGATAGCCTTCCAGTACTTGTTCGCCTCGTTTCAGAAAGTGGAAAACAAGTCAAGGAATACCGTATCCACTTGACTAAGGAAAAACCAGTTTCTGAGAAGACAGTTGCTGCTGTACAAGAAGATCTTCCAAAACTCGAATTTGTTGAAAAAGATTTGGCATACAAGACAGTTGAGAAAAAAGATTCAACACTGTATCTAGGTGAAACTCGTGTAGAACAAGAAGGAAAAACTGGTAAAGAACGTATCTTTACAGCGATTAATCCTGATGGAAGTAAGGAAGAAAAACTCCGTGAAGTGGTAGAAGCTCCGACAGACCGCATCATCTTGGTTGGAACCAAACCAGTAGCTCAAGAAGCTAAAAAACCACAAGTGTCAGAAAAAGCAGATACAAAACCAATTGATTCAAGTGAAGCTAGTCAAACTAATAAAGCCCAGTTACCAAATACAGGTAGTGCGGCAAGCCAAGCAGCAGTAGCAGCAGGTTTAGCTCTTCTAGGTTTGAGTGCAGGATTAGTAGTTACTAAAGGTAAAAAAGAAGACTAGAAATTTTGATACCTTCTTTATCATTAAAGACCAAAGAAAAACTCTTGTCCTAAATAGAAGATAAAGAGCCTGAGACAAAATAGTTCTCAACCACAAAAAAGCTAGATATTTCCAATTGCGGAACTCTAGCTTTTTAATTTTGAGTCGTTCTCTTATTGTATAGTAGATTGAAACTAGAATAGTACACTTCTACTTCTAAAACATTGTTAGAAATCAATTTGACTGTCCTTATCGATTTGTCCTGTTCTTATTTCATTTCACTATGTTTTAGGAGGTTATTGGCCATAAGTACCAATCCCATGTCAATTCTCACTTGACGCATCCCTCTCAGATTACATCTCTTGTAACCCAAACAAGCCTTTATCTGCCCAAAGACAGGTTCCACATCAATCTTGCGTTGAGCGAAAATCTGTCTACCTTGGGGAGATAAAAGCGCCTGACATTCTTTAACTTTCAAGTTTTGGTAGCCTTCGTTCATATACAGTCCCTTTTGAGGGGCTGATTCAGGTTCGTCGGCGTAGTAAACCTTGATTTCCTGTTGCAAGTCTGTCTGTGTTTTCTGATGTTTGATATGGTGAAAACGATAGCACCAGCCATCAGGATGTGTGTAGCTATCCTCCTTGTTATCATAGTGCCAATTCGCTAAGTTTCTAGCTGACTGTTTATAGCCTCTTTTCTGTTCCTTGTCAAACATGGCATATTTAATCAGAAGGGGAGTGATTTCTTCTTGAAAATAGACCTGTATCTGTTCTTGAAGTTTGGCGGAGAATTTCTCTGTCGTTTTCTTCCACACAAAACTATACTTGTTGGCATTGGCTTCAATCTTAGTTCCGTCAATAAACAGACAATCTAAGGTCACTAACTCTTCCATTTTTAAACGAAGATTGAGGTCGATGAAAAGATCACAAATAAGGTCTTCCATCCCTTCAGCGACTCGAAAACGATTGATGGTGCGATAGCTGACAACCAACTGCCCTGTTAGGTATTGCATAGCCAGATTTTCAATCATCATTTTTTCAATTTTTCGCCCAGAGAAAATCCCTTGTGAATAGGCAAATAGAAGAGCAGATACAAGCATTTTTGGGTGATAAGACGGGCGACCAAAGGCATGATAGAAGGCGTGGAAGTGATAATCCTCCAAGGTATTCACCACTTTTTCAATAGTAAAGACGAGATGGTCTTGTGGCAAGAAGGAACTGATTTCTAGTGGTAAAGTTGTTTGATTTGTGTTATAGTGAATATGCATGGGATAGCCTTTCTAAATGGTTTATTGGGCAATTCTATTTTACCAAGACTATCGTAACCATGCAAAAAAAGCAACGGCAAATCCGTTGCTTTTTTTGGAGATAAGAGACTATTGTCCCAGACTCTTTTCTTTGTATAAAATTGTATAGTGTTATTGTCTATACTATTTTGTAGAGAAAGCAAAAATCCCTAGAAAATGCTTAGGGATTCGACTATTTCATTAAGAACAATTCAACAATCATTTCTATATATATGATAAGGGTTAATAAGAATCCTGCACGCCAGAAGAATTTGATGAATTTAGGATAGTAAAAGCTGCGTTTTTTCAAAAGGAAGAAAAAGACGAGAATAATGGCTAGGAACGAGAGGGCTAGCCCCAGTCTAGGGAGGAAATTATGGGTAAAGGTTTTAGCTGTAATCAAGTAATACTCAAATACCAAGACTGGAAAAGACAAATCCGCAAAGTTTCGTCCTAGTTTTTTTAATCTAAAAAGTTTGGTTAGGATAATGCAGACGACTAAGGTCAGTATCAATAATAAAATAGATGCTAATTTCATTAAAATCATACCCATATTGTATCATAAAAAAAGGCTAATGGAAACGAGAAACAGAGGAATTTATAGGAAAGTCAGGCTTTTGAGATTGTGGGTGATTTTTGTTATAATGAAAGTCATGAAATCTTATAATACCTTGAATGATTATTATCGAAAACTCTTTGGAGAAAAGACTTTTAAAGTCCCTATTGATGCGGGATTTGACTGTCCCAATCGTGATGGAACTGTGGCTCATGGAGGCTGTACTTTTTGTACGGTTTCAGGTTCTGGAGATGCTATTGTAGCCCCAGATGCGCCTATCCGTGAGCAATTTTATAAGGAAATTGACTTTATGCACCGTAAGTGGCCAGATGTTCAGAAGTATCTGGTTTATTTTCAAAATTTTACCAACACCCATGAAAAGGTGGAAGTTATTCGAGAGCGTTATGAACAGGCTATCAATGAGCCAGGTGTGGTAGGAATCAATATTGGAACGCGCCCAGACTGTTTACCAGACGAAACCATCGAATATTTGGCTGAGTTATCGGAGTGCATGCATGTGACGGTTGAATTGGGCTTGCAAACTACTTATGAAGCAACCTCTGACCTGATTAACCGTGCGCATTCTTATGAATTGTAGGTGGAAACGGTCAAGCGTTTGAGAAAGTATCCAAAAATTGAGATTGTTTCCCATTTGATCAATGGTTTGCCTGGTGAAACCCATGAGATGATGGTTGAAAATGTCCGCCGTTGTGTCACGGATAACGATATTCAAGGGATTAAACTGCATTTGATCCATCTTATGACAAATACTCGTATGCAACGAGATTACCATGAGGGACGTTTACAATTGATGAGTCAGGACGAATATGTCAGGGTCATCTGTGACCAACTGGAAATTATTCCCAAACATATCGTCATCCATAGAATTACAGGAGATGCGCCTAGGGATATGCTGCTTGGGCCTATGTGGAGCCTCAATAAATGGGAAGCTCTCAACAGCATTGAGATGGAGATGCGACGTCGTGGAAGTGTTCAAGGATGCAAGGCTGTAAAACAGGAGTTTGAAAATGAAAAGACCACTTGAGATGGCACATGATTTTTTGGCTGAGGTCGTGACAAAAGAGGATGTCGTAGTGGATGCGACTATGGGAAATGGTCATGACACGCTTTTTTTAGCCAAGCTAGCCAAGCAAGTCTATGCCTTTGATATTCAGAAGCAAGCCTTGGAAAAGACCCAAGAGCGTTTGCATCAGGCTGGCTTGACAAATGCCCAGTTAATCTTGCAAGGCCATGAGACACTGGACCAGTTTGTGACAAAAGCTAAGGCAGGGATTTTTAATTTGGGCTATTTGCCGTCAGCTGATAAGTCTGTCATCACCCGACCGCAGACAACGATTGAGGCATTAGAAAAGCTATGTGGCTTACTTGTCAAAGGTGGACGAATTGCTATTATGATTTACTATGGTCATGAAGGAGGCGACCTCGAGAGAGATGCTGTCTTGGATTTTGTAATCCAGTTGAACCAACAAGAGTACACAGCTGCCATTTACCGAACTTTAAACCAAGTCAACAACCCGCCGTTTTTAGTGATGATTGAAAAATTAGAGAGATACAGACATGGATAAACAATACCTACACGAAAAGCTGGATGCCATGCGCCAGAATTTTGTTGAATCAACCCACCACGAACGATCGGTGGGCGTGCTAGACCAAGCACATATGAGCAAAAAAATGCTTAAAATCAAGAAAAAATTAGTTGCTCTTGAAATGGAACGGTGCCAGAGAAAAATTGAGCACAAAGACTGTTCCAAGATTGACCAAAAAATCAAAGAGCAGAAGGAGATATTTGAATCCTGTTGTAAAAAAGATTAAGGAGGACGTGCGTGGAATTACTGATTTACCTCATCCTATTTTTACTGGTCTTGATTGTCTCAAGTACAACCAATAAGCTCCTACCCTTTTTGCCTCTCCCTTTGGTGCAGATTCTTTTGGGAATTGTGATTGGTCTCTTTTTACCCAATACTGACTTTCACCTTAATACGGAGTTGTTTTTGGCACTGGTTATCGGACCCTTGCTTTTCCGAGAGGCTGAAGAAGCAGATGTTAAGGCTATTTTAAAACACTGGCGAATCATTGTTTATCTCATATTTCCAGTGATTTTTATCTCGACCCTGAGTTTGGGGGGCTTGGCCTATCTTCTTTGGTTCAGCCTTCCCTTGGCAGCCTGCTTGGCTGTTGGGGCAGCCCTTGGTCCTACGGACTTGGTGGCCTTTGCCTCTCTTTCGGAGCGTTTTAGCTTTCCTAAGCGCGTGTCCAATATTCTTAAGGGCGAAGGACTCTTGAATGATGCTTCTGGTTTGGTGGCTTTTCAGGTAGCTTTGACAGCTTGGACAACTAGAGCTTTTTCTCTTGGGCAAGCTAGCAGTTCGCTCATCTTTTCAATCCTAGGCGGTTTTTTAATTGGATTTTTAACAGCCATGACCAACCGTTTACTCCATACCTTCTTGCTAAGTGTGCGCGCAACGGATATTGCCAGTGAACTTTTATTAGAATTGAGTTTGCCTCTTGTGACCTTCTTTCTGGCAGAAGAAGTCCACGTTTCAGGGATTATTGCCGTCGTAGTTGCTGGGATTTTAAAGGCAAGTCGCTTCAAGAAAATCACGCTCCTCGAAGCCCAAGTGGATACGGTGACCGAGACGGTCTGGCATACAGTGACCTTTATGCTCAACGGTTCTGTCTTTGTGATTTTAGGGATGGAGCTGGAAATGATAGCAGAGCCTATCTTAACCAATCCAATCTATAATCCCTTACTTTTATTGCTAACTCTTATAGCCCTTACCTTTGTCCTCTTTGTCATTCGTTTTATTATGATCTATGGCTATTATGCCTATAGAACCCGACGCCTCAAGAAAAAGCTAAATAAGTATATGAAGGACATGCTTCTCTTGACCTTTTCAGGTGTTAAGGGAACGGTGTCGATTGCTACGATTCTCTTGATACCAAGTAATCTAGAACAGGAGTATCCTCTCTTGCTTTTCCTTGTTGCAGGTGTGACGCTTGTCAGCTTTTTAACAGGTCTCTTGGTCTTGCCTCATCTTTCTGATGAAGAGGAAGAAAGCAAGGATTATCTCATGCATATCGCCATTTTGAATGAAGTAACGCTAGAGTTGGAAAAAGAGTTGGAAGACACCAGAAATAAACTTCCCCTCTATGCGGCTATTGACAATTACCATGGACGTATTGAAAATCTCATTTTAAGCCAAGAAAACCAGGATGATCAAGAAGACTGGGCTGCTTTGAAACTCTTGATTCTTAGTATTGAAAGTGATGGTTTGGAACAGGCCTATGAAGAGGGGAACATTAGCAATCGTGCTTACCGAGTTTACCAACGTTATCTGAAAAATATAGAACAAGGAATCAATCGTAAACTTTCCTCAAGACTAACCTATTATTTCCTTGTTTCTTTGCGGATTTTACGTTTTCTCCTTCATGAAGTTTTTACTCTCGGGAGGACTTTCCGTAGCTGGAAGGACAAGGAGCAAAGCCGTCTCCGTGCTCTTGATTATGACCAAATTGCAGAGCTCTATCTTGCCAATACAGAGATGATTATTGAAAGTTTGGAAAACCTGAAGGGAGTCTATAGACGCTCTTTGATTAGTTTTATGCAGGAGTCTCGTCTTCGAGAAACAGCTATTATCAGCAGTGGTGCCTTTGTCGAACGGGTTATCAATCGCGTTAAGCCTAACAATATCGATGAAATGCTGAGGGGCTATTATCTGGAGCGCAAGTTGATTTTCGAATACGAAGAAAAACGATTGATTACGACCAAGTATGCCAAGAAGTTACGACAAAATGTCAATAACTTAGAGAACTATTCCTTGAAGGAAGCTGCCAATACCCTGCCGTATGATATGGTGGAATTGGTAAGAAGAAATTAGTTAATACTCTTCGAAAATCTCTTCAAACCACGTCAGCGTCGCCTTGGATTATATATGTGACTGACTTCGTCAGTTTCATCTACAACCTCAAAGCAGGGCTTTGAGCAACCTGCGGCTAGCTTCCGAGTTTGCTATTTGATTTTCATTGAGTATAATTCAATTACCATTATTTTCTCCGATTTCTTGATAGTTTATAAAAAACCTAGGCTGTCACTCCTAAACAGTATGACAACCTAGTTTCAACAATTTACATTTTATAGGAGCGCATTATTTTGCTTTTG
>NZ_VMLO01000117.1:0-2757 GCF_013276735.1 Streptococcus sp. 1559 | reverse complement strand
GATTTTCGAAGAGTATTAACTCATCAAATTTGTAAATATCATGAGCCTTCTCTAGGCATCATAACCAATATCAAAAAAGGCTAAGTCTAAAGCGACCGCTTGATTCCAGCGTTGCTGAAGCTCTGTCAAATCTTCTCGACCTTTTCCGACACGATTGAGTTCGTCAACCAGAAATTGAACCCACTCTGCAAAGAAAGGACCTCTGTGGAGATTGATCCATTCTGAATGAATATAGGCTTCAGGAAGAGCCAAAGCTTTAGAACCCCAGTCTAAATAGAGTCCTTCTGCAATGACCAGCATGACCAAAAGATGGGCATAGTCTGATGAAGCCACTGCCGAGTACATTAGATTCTGAAAGGCTTTTGTTACAGGGTGCAAGCTCACTTCTAGATAGTCATTCTCAGATACGTTTAACTCTTTGAAAGCCTTTTGGAAATAGCCATCTTCATCTGCTTCAAGAAAGCCTAGTTGTTTGGCAAAACGAAGCTTGGATTCAAGCTGGTCTGCGTGGGCTACGCAGGAACCCAACATGGATAAGAAGGCATCAAAGAAGTGATAATCTTGAATCAGGTAGTCTTTTAAGGCCTTATTCTCAATTGTCCCTGCAAAAAGTTCCTTAACAAAACGATGATTGATTGCAGCCTGCCAATCCTTCTGACTGCTTTTTAATAATTCTCCAACAGTCAAACCTGGCTGAAATGCATAAACCTGTGTTTCCATATTTACTTCTCCTCTCTTTACTTGTTAGTAATTAATAAAACACCAAGAAATACCAAGTAAAATCCTAGTTTCACTTGATCCTTTTAAAGAACACCGAGGGCATTTGCAGAGAGCTACCTAAACAAGCCTATCCAGTTTTATATAAACAAAAAAACTCCAATTACAATCAAGAATTAGAGTTGACTTACAAGATTAGATCGTTCATTTCACCATACGAAAAAACTGTTCACATTTCCCTTCGCCAGTCTTAACTGTATCAGGTTCAATGGGTATCATCTCAGCCTAAAGCACCCCAAATGTCTCTATTATTTAATTACTAGACCATTATAACAGAAATTGAAAGCCCTAGCAAGATATTTGACCGAAAAATATCTTTATATAGTTTTTGATAGCGATTTATTCTTCCAATACACGAAGAAAAACCTCCACATTCAGTGGAGGCAATCTCTTTTATCAATACAATTTTAAGTCACGAGGGTCAACTGGGAAGGTTGGGTTGTATGGGTTGTGACGAAGTTTGAAGTGTTTGACATCTTCAATGGTCTGAGTTCCAGACAATTGCATAACTGTCTTCAATTCCGCATTCAAGTGTTCAAAGACTTGACGCACACCAACACTACCACCAAGAGCCAAACCATAAATAGCAGGGCGACCAATAGCTACCAAGTCTGCTCCTGAAGCCAAGGCTTTAAAGACGTGTTGACCACGACGAACACCAGAGTCAAAGACAATTGGCACACGTCTATCAACTGCTTCTGCCACTTCTTGAAGCGAGTCAAAAGCAGCTGGTCCACCGTCGATTTGACGACCACCGTGGTTGGTTACCCAGATACCAGAAGCTCCCGCAGCAAGTGAACGCTCAACGTCCTCACGGCATTGTGGTCCCTTGACATAGACAGGAAGTCCAGAGTATTCAGCGATAAATTCTACATCGCGTGGAGACAAGCGCTGTTTAGCTGATTTGTAAACAAAGTCCATTGATTTACCAGCACCTTCTGGCAGGTATTCTTCAACAATCGGCATGCCAACTGGAAAGACAAAACCATTACGCTTATCCACCTCACGATTGCCCCCTACAGTAGCATCTGCCGTCAAGACAATCGCTTTATAACCTTCAGCCTTCACACGGTCCATGATGTGGCGGTTGATACCGTCATCCTTACTAAAGTAAAATTGGAACCAATGAGGTGTCCCTTGAAGGGCTTCAGAAATCTCTGGAAGGTCAACAGTAGAGTAAGAACTGGTTGTATAAAGAGAACCGAACTCATGCACACCACGCGCAGTCGCCACTTCACCCTGTTCATTCGCTAATTTATGAGCCGCAACAGGCGCCATAATGATTGGTGAGGATAGTTTTTCACCTGCAAATTCAATCTCTGTACTTGGATTTTCAACATCGCAAAGCGTATGTGGAACGATGAGTTTGTGGTTAAAGGCACGGATATTCTCTCTTAAAGTGAAAGTATCTTCTGCCCCACTAGCAATATAGCCAAATGCTGCTTTAGGGATAACTTGTTGCGCCATTGGCTCCAAATCATAGGTATTAATGAAATCTACATGCCCTTCTGCATTGCTTGTTTTGTATGACATAAACTGTCCTCCTTGATTAAGTAAGCGTTTGCTTTTTACTATACATCTATAATAACTCTTTTTTCAATCATTTTCAAGAGTTTTGCTTAAAAACAATCTTATTTTTCATACAATATATTAGCCCTACTTTCCTTAAACTCTAAACTTTAGTCTATATTAGGTGAATCGTTGAGATTTTTTGCTGCCAGGCATTTGAACTACTTTTTTATTTGCTGATTCTATCTACTAATGCTATAAAAAAACAAGTGAATAAGACACCAGAACATCCTCTAATAGGGCCTATGGACTTATATCAGTCATTTAGTTTTAAAAAGCGTTCCAAACATTCAAAAATAGTTGGGACTTCCCTTAATAAATCTGTTACTTTCTTTTTCAAGATAGCCCAAGCTTGCTCAATAGGATTCAAATCCGGTGAATATGGCGGTAGAGGTAAGAAAAAGTGTTTAT
>NZ_VMLO01000116.1:0-6670 GCF_013276735.1 Streptococcus sp. 1559 | reverse complement strand
CTTGAAGCCATAATAAAAATATCCACTGGTAACTGAATAAATGTTCTAAAATTAACAAGCAAAAATAAAATCTCAAACGATGAAAAAAGCCATACTATATTTTCCAATGATGTTTGAATATTTTTATTGTAGTAAGCATAATATATAGCAAAAATAATACCCAAGAACAATACTATTAATTGTGTTTCTATAACAGTGAACTGCCCAATAACAGATAAAAAAGCTACTCCTCCTGATAATAAGCAAAAACAAACTGAACGAATAAATGTTTTCGCTCTAATATTGTTATCTTTCACTTTATTATTTTTTTTACAAATTGGACATTCTCCGTTTTCCAGAACATATTTTTCTTGACTTAGAGCATGATTTCTCATATTATAAACGTAAGCGTTATCTATTAGGATTTCATTATAACATCCCAGAAATATTTTAATTATTAAATTAGTCATTATCCCTCCCAAAATAGCAGGCATCTCTGGTGTAGTCGGCCACTTTGTCTTATCAGATAAAGTGTACTTATTTATATCTTTGTTTATATTCCGACAAGCAAAGCAAGAACCGATGGTAGGGATATATATATTATCAATAATAAGATAGCATCCATTAAACCCTCCTGATATGTAGGATATCTTATGCGATACAGCAAATTGATTGACAATTTTTATAATATCAATGGGCGTATCAATTGCTTTAACGATAAAATCTATACTCCCATATTCCGCAACAATGTTTTCTAATTCTTCTACTGAAGAAACTTTAATAGAAATAGGTACTACCTGAACATCTGAATTATACTTGTGTATTTTTTGAGAAAGAACATTAATCTTCTCCTTACCAACATCCGACTCTGTATAAAGAATTTGCCTATTTAAATTTGATGGTTCTATTATATCGTAATCAGCGACAATAAGTTTCCTCACTCCATACATACTTAGACTTAGAGATATATAACATCCTAAGGCTCCGGCTCCTAATACTAATACTGTTTTATTCTGTATTTTATTATACTCTTCATTATAAAATAACGAATAGTAACCTTTAGTTCTAGAATATCTACTATCAATATCTATCTCATCCGAAATTAAAATTTGTTCATTTAATAGTTCAAATGTTAGTTTACTACCTAATACTTCTTCTATCTCTAATAGTTCCTTACAACTATTAAATAGATCGTTGATAAATTCTTGCGAAATTTGAGGTTCTATAGCTATTTCCCGCATACTCCGACCACGCAAATACATTATACCTTCTTTTTTATAAGCAAAAACATAACTATTTACGTAGAACATATTTCGTCCTTCCTCTCATATATAATATAGAAAGCAGTATAGAAACAACTACCCCTCCTATACTACGAACAATAATATTAGGTGTCAAAAATTGTAATAGTTGACTCAAAGGGAAATAAATAATAACAAATGCTATTAAAAGTTGAACTATATATTGAAAATTCAAGTTATTATTGTTAGAATTCAAGTATCTTAAAATAATACCACTATCATACTGAAAAAAAGGAATTGAATTAATAAAAATCATACCTAAGTTAATGATAAAAAATAAGAGTCCAAGCAATTTATACGATGTGAACAATAAAACAAGTAAACCTGTAAGTGATAAAATCGAATTTGAAGCAATTCCTGCTAACATAATTTTCAAAAATTGTTTTTTATTTTTTAGGAATTGCACCCCACTTAAATCTACAAAAAAAGCCAAATTAAACAAAAGTAGCATTATTCCACAATTTGGGATCTCAATTTGATAATTATTAGCAATTATTGCATGACTAAATTCATGTATCGTTGCAGATATAATAACAACAAGCAACCAAAATAAAAGAATGTTTAGCGTTATTGGAAAGTTTTGGAAATTAGTCAAAATATCCGCCCTATAAATATACATAATAAAACATTGCAAAATAAGAGCCAATGGGAAAATACCAAATAGGATTTTTTCAAAATTCTTATTAAATCTTTTATAGTTTAATTTTTCAGATAATGTTATATTAAAGTCCCAAGATATTTTAAAAATATTTATCTTTTTTCGTGATTTCATAGAATCTATAAGTCCCATTTTACTAAGAACAATATAAAATCTTAAATAATATTTCTTCCCTACTAACACTAATAAGTCCGATATGGTAAATTCTTGACCTATTAGTTGCTCTAACCATTTTTTTCCTGTTTCCCAACTAATACATGTTTCTTACTGGATGGTATATATAGATGATACTGTCCCTCATAAGGAGTAGGTAATATCTTAATCTTATCAACAATTCTCATAACAAACCTAACCTTTAATAAATAAAAGAGGGGCTAAGTAAAACATACTCTAGTCCCTCAGTCCGCAATCAATAAAATAATGACTAATTCTATTAATCTCTTGCTGCAAGACTAATACGGAAAATTCAAATGACTGTCTAAAATGAAATTGAAAAAGCTTGATATTAGTAAGTGAACAAACTTCAACAACCAGCAAGAGCAAGGATTGCTAAACCAAATCCGATACCTGTTGCAAGTCCAGCTGAAAAATCACTAACTGGTACTGAAATTTCTTCAATTTCCTCAAATAAAAAGTTATCTTGCATGATTATCACTCCCTATCTTTTTAACAACAGGCTACTCCAATTAAGAGAACTACCCCAGTTCCAAGTAAAACTCCCCCCCAAAATTCACCATCTGTAGGGGCTACGATTTCTTCAATTTCTTCAAATAAGAATACTTCATCTGACATATGTGTTACCTTCTTCATAAAATTTTTTTGTAATCGATTACATTGTAAATATAACATAAAGAAAAACAGATGTCAAATATTAAACGTAAAAACATGGCAACTAAAGAGCTATAGGAGAAAAGGTAAAACCTAGCGACGCGATGAGCGCTGGGTCGTTTGGTTTCGATTGCTCTCTTCCTCTTGTTTTTTCTGTTCTTCTTCTAAACGTTTACGTTCCTCTTCCTGCCTTTTCTCAGCTTCTTCGGCCTCTTTTTTAGCTTTTTCTTCTGCTTCCATAATCAATTTATCCGCTACAGTGTAGCTGTAGACTCCAGCTTCCATATCGACCATACTTGGTTCTGACAATTGAGGCTTAATCTTACTGTAATAAGGCAGTTTCTTACTCATTTCAGATAGAGGAACCAAGACTTCGTCCGAATCATTCATGGTCAATCGAATTAAATCGGAAGTGACCTTGCTGGGAGCTAGTTCCACCTTTTGGATAGCCGCCTTGAGTTCTGGGCTAATTTGAGCAAGTTCTGACGTAAAGGTTTTGATTTGTTCACTATCATTAAAGAGAACTGATATATAAGTTTCTGGTAGACTGACCAAACTCACAGCACTGGTCTCAAGCTGACCACTGGAAAGAATAGGATAATGGTTTTCACCAGAAATATAGTAGGCCACAATATCATATTCCTTGACCTTGATAGTGAACTTGGTTGGAAATTGATAAACAAGTTGAGCTGATTCAACCCAATAGTTAGACTTAATCTGCTTTTCATATTTTTCCTTGTCTAGCAGAAGGTTAATCGTATAATCCGAATCCTGAATACCTGAAGCCTGTCGAATATCATCAGCTGTAGTTTGCACCGTTCCCTCAACACGAATATCTTTCATGGTCGCATAAGAACTGAGCAAGTAGGCAGAGACAATCAATAAAAGCAGACTTGGAAATAAAATCGTTAGAGCTCGTAAGATATGGAGGCCAGGAATCTTTGCTTTGGCTGGTTTTTCCTTTGTAGCCTTTTTAGCAAGCTTTTTATCCTGTTCCTCCTTCTCTTTAGACTCTGATTCTTCTATCTCTTCTTTCTCTTTGTCAGCCTCTGAGGATGCTACTTTTTCTTCAGACTCTTCCTTAGCTGATTCTGAGTCTTTTGAATCAGATTCACTCTCTTGGTCCTCGGTTGCATCTGAATCTTCAAATTTTGAAGCCATTCGAGCTTGTCTTTCCTTTTCCTTCTCCTCAGCTAGGGCCGCCTCTTCTTCAGCCTTCTTTTTTAGATATTCTTGGTTCCGTTTCTGCCATTCTGATAACTCTTTAAATTCTTCGAGGATTTCTTTACCCTCATTTTTCTTATCTTTTGACATTTACTTTCCTTATGATAAATCTTTTTTCAACAATTGATAAAAATCTGCTAGAGATTTCAATTCCTTAGATGCCTTCATGTTAGTCTGGTAGTCTTCCTTGTGACTTAGTAAGTGAGAAAGCTTCTCTTCTAAACTGTCCAAGGTCAAATCGCTTTCTTGAAGCTCTTCTGCATAGCCTTTTTTTACAAAGTAAGCTGCATTTTCAATCTGGTCTCCACGACTAGCTTCACGACCAAGTGGCACAATAACATGTAATTTTGCCATGGCCAAGAGCTCAAAAATCGTATTGGCACCACCTCGTGTCACAACAATGTCAGCCAATTCCATTAAGGGTTGATAAAGATTGGTCACGTAATCAACACGAAAGAGATTTTGGCTCAATTCATTCAGGCTAGAATCTCCAGTTAGATTGATAATATTGTAGCGCTCTGTCAGTTCTTTCTTATGGTCTGTCACCAATTGGTTAAAGACACGAGCTCCTGCAGAACCACCGACAAACAATACAGTTGGCAATTTAGGATTAAAGTGGGTTTGAATATCCACCAATTCATCTGGTTCTGGAGTTTTTTGGTCTGAAACCTTGGTCACTGCTCCCACATGCTCAACCTTAGACAAACTTGAAGCTTGCTCAAAGGTTGAATACATCTTCGTAGCAAATTTATAGGCGATTTTATTGGCCAAGCCCATAGACAGGTCAGATTCGTGAATAAAGACAGGCACTCCTGACACACACGCAGCGATAACGGGCGGTACAGAGACAAAGCCTCCCTTTGAAAAAAGGGCCTGTGGACGAACTCGTAACATGATAAAGAGCGATTGGACAATTCCCCAACCAACTTTGAAGACGTCCAGCATATTTTGCCAAGAGAAATAGCGACGCAATTTCCCAGTTGCAATGGAATGGAAGGTGACGTCAAAACCTGACTTGAGGATTTCTTGGTGTTCAATACCACTCTTGTCCCCGATATAGTGGACTTCCCAGCCATCTTCGATGAACTTGGGCATTAACAAAAGATTGAGGGTAACGTGTCCAACCGTCCCCCCACCTGTAAAGACAATTTTTTTCATATTATTCCTTTAACTCCGCTACTGTGTCGATAAAGAGGTCGCCACGTACTTCAAAGTTAGCATACATATCCCAGCTGGCATTGGCTGGACTGAGAAGGACTACATCTCCTTGAGGCGCAAGTTCATAGGCCTTGCGGGTCGCATCTGCAATATCAGTCGCATCCACATAAGCCACACCAGCCTTGTCTGCTGCCCGTTTGACACGTTCGGCAGACTGACCAAGAATGACCATCTTCTTGAGTCCAGTAATATCTGGAACCAAATCGTCAAACTCATTGCCACGGTCTAAACCACCTGCAATCAAAATGACCTTGCTGTTGTCAAATCCTGACAAGGCTTTTTGAGTAGCCAAGATATTGGTTGACTTGCTATCATTATAGAATTTGACACCCTTGATTTCATCCACAAATTGGAGACGGTGTTTGACACCACCGAAGGCTGAAAGAGTTTCCTTGATGGTTTGATTGTCTACACCACGAAACTTGGCTACAGCAATCGTCGCAAGGGCATTTTCCACATTGTGGCTACCTGGAACTCCGATTTCACTCGCTGCCATGACCACTTCTCCACGGAAGTAGAGCTGACCATCTTCCAGATAAGCTCCATCAACCTTTTCCAGTGTTGAAAATGGAACTACAGTAGCTTGTGTTTTGCTAGCCAATTCTTTTGCCAAGTCTTGGTTAAAGTTCAAAACAAGAAAATCAGCCGCTGTCATCTTGTTTTGGATATTCCACTTAGCTGCTACATATTCCTCAAATGATCCATGATAATCGATATGAGTTGGCATGAGGTTTGTAATAACCGCAATCTCAGGATGGAATTCTTGAACGCCCATGAGTTGGAAAGAAGAAAGTTCCATAACAAGCGTGTCCTTGTCTGACGCAGTTTGGGCCACTTGACTAGCTGGATAGCCGATATTCCCTGATAAAAGACCATGTTGCCCAGCAGCAGTCAAAACTTCCCCAATCATGGTCGTTGTAGTTGTTTTTCCATTTGAACCTGTTATACCGATAATGGGCGCTTCTGAAATCAAGTAAGCCAATTCCACCTCGGTCAAGACAGGGATACCTTTGGCCAAAGCCTTTTCAATCATGGGATTGCTGTATGGGATGCCTGGATTTTTCACCATGAGGGCAAACTCTTCATCCAAGAGTTCCAAAGGATGGCCACCTGTGATGACCTTGATCCCTTCTTCCAGCAAACTTTGGGCAGCTGGATTGTCCTCGAAAGGTTTCCCATCATTTACTGTCACAATAGCGCCTAGCTTGTCCAACAAACGAGCTGCCGATTCACCAGACTTGGCCAAACCTAAAACAAGTACTTTCTTATTTTTAAATTGATCTATTACTTTCATGTCTCAAACTCCATTTCTACTCTTACTATTTTACCATTTTTATGGAAATAAAAAAGCCACAAAGTGTGTTTGTGACTCTTTCTTCTAACTGATACTCTTCGAAAATCAAATTCAAACCACGTCAGCTTCGCCTTGCCGTACTCAAGTATAGCCTGCGGCTAGCTTCCT
>NZ_VMLO01000115.1:0-4680 GCF_013276735.1 Streptococcus sp. 1559 | reverse complement strand
ACTCTTGTTGTTGATTAAATTATAACATAGTTTTATAATGGGTGTCAAAAATAGACATTTGTGATATAATCAAATTGAGGCGCCTCAGCGATACGGTCGGTGGCGTGAATCTCTTTATAGGTCGGGCAACTGGAAACGGATAGCTCAAAGGGCACTATTTTGTGTCGGGTGTGGGACTGCCTTCAGCTTCGAGCTGTAAAGACCCCGGATGCATTTTTAAGAGATTGGCCCGATAGGGTCTTTTTTTTTTGAAAAATTAAAAAAAAATGAAGGATTTTTTCTAAAGGAGTTACTTTCATACTTACTTTATAACTTACTTTATATATACTTTGGGGGTGTCAAAAAGTCAGTATTATCAAGGGTTTGCGAGGAGATAAGTGACAAAAAAGTACGTGATACATGACAAAAAAGTACGTGATACATGACAAAAAAGTACGTGATACATGACAAAAAAGTACGTGATACATGACAAAAAAGTAATAAATTACTTGAAGTTTGTCATGTAATATTATATAATCATTTATGACAAAAAAGTACGTGAGGTTAAGCCATGAAAAAAGGGAAGTCAGAAAATGCGTTTGAGGGCTTGATGTCTAGACAAGATTATCTAGTAGTACAAGCGAATGACCTAGCCAAAGCCTTTGGGAATTTAAAAGCCTTTGAACATAAGCTACTGGACTATTGTTTTAGCTATGTGACCAAAGAAAGCACTGCAACAGATACATTTACGACAAATGCAAAAGAGGTGCTGAAGCACTTTGGATTGAACGCTTCAGGGAAAAACTATGAGCGTGTGGCACGTGGCTTTAAAGCCCTAAACGAAAACACTGCGTTATATCTGCCAATCGTTGAGAATGGCGTTAAAGGGATATTGATGACCCAGTTATTTAGAAAAATTAAATTCTTAGCTAATGGCGAAGTGGAATTTATCTTTTCAGAAGATGCTGCGCCTTACGTATTTGCTTTACGTAGCCAGTTCTTCTCGTTCAAATTGGCAGAGTTAGCTCAAATCAAATCAAAGTATGCCATTATTTTGATGAAATTGTGGGAAGCAAATCGCTTTAAAAATCAACGTGTCACAACCATTCAAGGAGATTTAGACGATTGGCAAGATTGGTTTTTAGGGGAAGAGAGAAGAATGCCCCCTGCAATCTTTGCAAGGAACTGTCTGAAAGTTGGGGCAGAAGAGCTAGAGAAAAAATTAGGGGTAGATGTTTATCTAAACGTAGTTAAAAATGGCCGAAAGGTCATAGGCTATGAAATGCAGATTACTGATAATCGACAAGTACCAACTGCAGAGATAATCAAGCAAGCTGAAGAAAGAAGTCGACAGACAGATATTTATGATTTTTTAGATTAAGCACTGTTCAAAAATCTAAGTATGGTTCAAATGGTTGTAACTGTCATGGAAAACACTTGTTTATATCTAATTTATGAGTAAAAAGATGCTATTGAGATGAAAAAGCAGCTCGATGTTGATGAAATTTAAAGAGACTGGGACAATTTTGTCCCAGTCTCTTTCTTGTTAGTGAATTATTCTTCGTATAGAATTTCAGGGTTCGGTATGCTCATCCCTGAACCACCACTACTGTAATTATTTGTTTCTGATTGAGGAAGTGCTATTTGTATTCCACCAGGGCCGTAAGCTACACCTGTAAAAGTTACTCTTTTTATTTTTCCGCTTACATATATTGAACCACTAACTGATTGTCCTGCCCTACCTTGACCGCTTACCGGGTAATATAAGGTACGGCCATTTGTTAATGTAATACGAACTCCTCCAGAGAATTGATAAGAGCTTTTAGTATAAGGTCGTGCGTACCACCATGCTCTACTTCGGTTATCATAAATTTCTATTTTGGAAACTCCACCATTTCCAGTTGCAGTAGAATATGGGGTGATTTGGTTTGCTTTTGGAGTTTCGGCATATGTTGTAACAGTAAATGAAAGAAGAGTGAGAAAGGTAGTTATAAATAAAATAAGTTTTTTCATGGTAGTTCTCCTTTATTTTTTGTATGATTATATCAGAATATTTTAAAAAATGAAAGGGTTTTCTATGAAGGGTGATGTTTTTTTTGATTATTTTTTGAAATCACTTAGGTTTCATCTTGGTGATAGGTGTAAGGATATTGGATTTATAGAGTTTGCTAAGGATGAAAATAATAGTTTTATTATTATAAAGGATTATATTTTAGAATCATTAGTAGTGTTGTCAAATATTTTGAGTAAGGAGAGGATTGTGTTTTCTTGTGGGGTTATTCATAGTAAGGGGGGAGTTACTGGAGTAGAAGTATGTATGAATGTATTAGAGTTAGAAAGATTAAATAATTTGTATAAGATATAGTTTTGAAGAATATTAAAAAATATAATGGAAACTGTCTATGTAGGATGTGTGGAGTTGATAGTATCAATGTTTCCTATGGAGATAATTTTCTCAACTATGTTTACTTTGATTTTTTGGTCGGACAATAGCGAAGCCGTCCGACTGTCATTTTGAAAAAATGCCCTTGCGATTCGAGGGCTTTTTTTGTAGTTCGCCCTGGCATAAAGTGGGCGGACTAGCTCTCTGCAAGAGCCTTCGGAGAACGCACTTTTACGAAGTAAAGTATAGTGCGTTATACTTTACATGGAAGTTAGCCGAAATTTGTGCTAAAATTCTAGCTAGAATGTTATCACAATAGACGAGCAATAGGCTTGCCGGCTCGTCTGTCATTCGCTACTCGAATGACCCACCTGAGGAGGTAAAAGTTATGAGCTACATGGTTGCGAGAATGCAGAAAATGAAAGTTGGGAATTTGGGTGGCGCATATAAGCACAATGAACGGATTTTTGAAAAGCACTCAAACAAAGACATCGACACGAGCAGGTCACACCTCAACTATGAGTTGACGGATCGTGACCGCTCTGTGTCGTATGAACGGCAAATTAAGGACTATGTGAACGAGAACAAGAGTTCTAAACGTGGGATACGGAAAGACGCTGTTTTGTGTGATGAATGGATTATTACGTCAGATAAAGATTTTTTTGAAAAGTTGGGCCAGGAGCAGACGAGAAAATTTTTTGAAACGGCTAAAAACTACTTCGCGGAGAATTACGGAGAAACCAACGTTGCTTATGCCAGTGTACATCTTGATGAGAGTACCCCACACATGCACTTAGGGATTGTGCCAATGAGAAATGGTAAGCTGTCATCAAAGGTTATGTTTAACCGTGAGGAGCTAAAGCATATTCAGGAAGATTTGCCAAAGTACATGAATGAGCATGGTTTTGAGTTGCAACGTGGAAAGCGAGATAGCAAAGAACAGCATTTGAGTGTGGCGGACTACAAGGAAAAAATGGGGCGTGAAGCTCTTAATCAGGAATTGCTAGATTTAGGAGCGCCAAAATATTGGCATACGGAAGAACGTAGACCTGCAACAATGTCAGAAATTCAAGATTATGAGGACATAGGTTCTTTGTTTGCAGATTCAGACGTGACATTTAACATCCGAGAAGCGACGTTGGAAGAGCGTTTCAAATGGCTAGACACTCATAGAAACGATTTAAGGGCAGATTTAGGACGTTTAGAGGGTGTCCTTGAGAAAAAGATTGACGAATACGGTAAAATCGATTCTGAGGCTTCTGAGAGGCTCTCAGAGCTATCTGAGTTAAATTCTGAGGTAAATAGTCGTCAGGAGGAAATAAAGGGGTTAAAAAGCGATTCTAAGCGTCTGAGCGATGATGTGGTTCGTCTGGAGAGAGCTCATAGAGAAAAAACGCAACTTTTGGTGGAACAATCAAGTAACTTATCGAAAATTTCGTATAGAGATTTAGATAGACGTCGAGTTGCCAAAGAGTTGCAGGAAGAATTAGAAAATGCTACTCCTAAACTGTTTGGCGATGGCTTTAATTTTACTTCGGATTTTGTTGGACGACTGAAGACGTTTGTGTCTGATGTTGTAGAGAAGCTGGAGCAGGCGGTCAATCAAAATGAGTTACTTAGAAATGCACTAGCAGGCATGAAAGAAGCAAAGAGTAGGCTTGAAAATAGCCTATCTCATGCAGAATGGAAAAATCAGCAATTAGAGACTGAAAACAAAGCATTAAAGCTAGAAAACAGGGAGTTGAAAGTTTCTAAAAATCTCTTAGATGACCTTTCTGAAGTCATAACAGAAAAAGAAGTAACCAGCCTCAATAAGCGTTTAGAAAACTTAAGAGAGACACGAGAACTGTCTAGGAAAAGACATGAGCCTACAAAAGGGCGGAGTATCTGAGCGATTTATGCCGTGAAAGCTATTTGACAATAAGCTAGGTCAAGTTAGACTGGTTAAGGCGGTTCAGTCTGAACTTTGTTCAGCTGACCGACAAACCAAAGACTAACGACCTAGGTTCCTTGTTGTCAAATAGACCATGGAATAAAGCAAGCGGACATGGTATAATAGCAATATTCTGGCACTAAGCCTTCGAAAGGAGGTGTTTAGCTTGTTAGAACTCATTACTCTTCTTGTTGTTGTCCGAGTAGTGTTGCCCTTAGCGTACGAGTTGGGGAAAGCCTATGGGATGAAGTGGATTGAAAAGCGCTTCGATGACAACGAGAAATAGTGTCACTTTTCACGAACGCTAGTGTGTTGTAGCTAGCGCAAAAAAGCACCCTAAGTCTTGGCGGACAGGGTGCTTTTCGTTTAGCGTGATGAACTCACT
>NZ_VMLO01000114.1:0-2380 GCF_013276735.1 Streptococcus sp. 1559 | reverse complement strand
CACGGGTGGTTATGACTTTGTGCTATAGTCAAGTCAATAGACTTGTTTAACGAGGAATGCTTGTATGAGAAGAGAAGAAGTTTTACGAAATCACTGGTTTTTTAGTCAAGAGGTGGGGAAAGAAGAGGCCTTGGCGCCGGATTTTCAGAGGGAAAATTGGCAGTCGATTCAAGTACCACATGACTGGAGTATTTACAATGATTTTGATCAGTATTCTCCAGCGCAAAATGAGGGTGGGCAGCTAAATGGTGGTCAAGCTTGGTACCGGACACAGTTTTACTTGGAAGAAGATGTCAGTCTTGTTTCGGTGCGTTTGCTCTTTGATGGGGTTTACATGAATGCCCAAGTCTATATCAACGGGCAAGTGCTGGGCTATTATCCCAATGGCTATACACCCTTTTCTTATGATATCACCCCTTATCTAAGAAACGATGGGACAGCCAACCAGCTTGCGGTTTTTGTGGAAAATCAGCAACCTAGCAGTCGTTGGTACTCTGGTAGCGGTATTTACCGGGAAGTAAAATTGTTGATGACAGATTCGGTGCATCTGGATTTGTATGGGATTAAGATAGAAAGTCCCAAGCTCAAGGAACAAAGAGATAGATGGGTGGAGACTCAGCTTACAAGTAAGGTTTCAAATGATGGCTCTCAGTCTGTGTCGGTGTATTTGGAGCAGAGTATCTGGTATGATGGACAACAGGTTTCAGACTGGCAGGCGACAGACTCTCTAGTGATTGAGTCTGGGGACAAATATTCTTTCCAACAAGCCATATCAATTTTCCAACCTTTGCTTTGGGATATTGACCATCCTTACCTTTACCAATTGAAGACTCGCCTTTACAAAGATGGCATTTTGGTTGATGAAGAAGAGGAGACCTTTGGTTACCGCTATATGGATTGGCAAGTGGATAAGGGCTTCTTTCTAAATGGTCGCTGGTTGAAGATTCATGGGGTTTGTTTGCACCATGACTACGGAGCGCTGGGAGCTGTGGAAAACAGGTCAGCTGCTGAGAGACGCTTGCGCCAGATGAAGGAAATGGGCGTCAATGCTATTCGAATTACCCATAATCCAGCCAGTAGCATTTTACTCGCTCTAGCTGCCAAAATGGGGCTACTCATCCAAGAAGAAGCTTTTGATACCTGGTATGGAGGCAAGAAAGAATATGACTATGGTCGCTTTTTTGAGGAAGAAGCGACTCATCCAGAAGCGAAAGCAGGCGATTTCTGGTCAGATTACGATTTGCGCACCATGATTGAGCGTGGCAAGAACAATCCAGCGATTTTTATGTGGTCCTTGGGAAATGAAGTCAGCGAAGCAAATGGAGATGCTCATTCATTGAAGACTATCAAACGCTTGCTAGAAAGGGTCAAGGAAGTGGATGAGAGCCGTTTTGTGACCATGGGAATGGACGAGTTTCGCTTTGGAGATGGGTCTGGAGGCCATGAAAAGATAGCCGATTTGCTGGATGTGGTAGGCTTGAATTACTCGGAAGACAATATTGATGGGATTCGCAAAAGACATCCTAAGTGGCGACTTTATGGATCTGAAACCTCATCGGCTACAAGGACGCGTGACAGCTATTTTCGCCCAGATAAGGAATGGGTTGGGGATAATCGCCGCGTGCGGAATTTTGAACAGTCAGACTATGGCAATGATCGAGTTCCTTGGGGGAAGACAGCGACGGCTTCTTGGATAGCAGATAGAAATCGGCTAGACTATGCGGGTCAGTTTATCTGGACAGGAGTGGATTATATTGGTGAGCCCACTCCTTGGCACAATCAAAATGACATGCCTGTAAAGAGTTCCTATTTTGGGCTTGTGGATACGGCAGGGATTCCTAAAAATGACTATTATTTCTATCAAAGTCAGTGGTTGGACCTAGATCAGTATCCCATGGTTCATATCCTACCCCATTGGAATTGGGAAATCCACAAGAGTTATCAACAAGTTGTGGATAAGTATGGGGATATCCCTGTTCGAGTGTATTCAAATGCCCGTTCTGTAGAGCTATTTCTCAATGGAAAATCCCAAGGTAGGAAGACCTTTCAGGAAAAATGGACTTCAGACGGTCGAAGATACCAGGAGGGACAAGGTTCTGACCAGCTCTATCTAGAATGGCGATTGGCTTATCAACCGGGAGAATTGCGTGCTGTGGCCTATGACCGTCAAGGTCAGCTTGTGGCAGAAGATAGGGTGGTGACTGCAGGTAAGCCAGCCAAAATCGGGCTACATGCTGAGAAGACAAAACTGGAGCCAGATGGGCAAGACCTCCTCTATCTCTATTTTGATGTATTGGACAAGGATGGAAATTGGGTGCCGACTGCTTCCAATCAGCTTCATTTTGAAATTGAAGGCCCTGCTCTTATTATGGCTTCAAGC
>NZ_VMLO01000113.1:11911-16156 GCF_013276735.1 Streptococcus sp. 1559 | reverse complement strand
CGAAGTCAGTAACATATACGTACGGCAAGGCAACGTTGACGCGGTTTGAAGAGATTTTCGAAGAGTTTCAAACATATGCAATGATTCCTGAAAGAGTACAGTTAGGAGAGGGTTATGCCGATTCGAATTGATAAAAAATTACCAGCTGTTGAGATTTTACGGACAGAGAATATCTTTGTCATGGATGATCAACGTGCAGCCCACCAAGATATCCGTCCCTTGAAGATTTTAATTTTAAATCTCATGCCACAGAAAATGGTCACAGAGACCCAGTTGTTACGCCATTTGGCCAATACACCTCTACAACTGGATATTGATTTTCTCTATATGGAGAGCCATCGTTCTAAGACAACTCGTTCAGAGCACATGGAGACCTTTTATAAAACTTTTCCTGAAGTTAAGGACGAGTATTTTGATGGGATGATTATCACGGGTGCTCCAGTTGAGCATTTACCATTTGAGGAAGTGGACTATTGGGAGGAATTTAGCCAGGTGCTTGAGTGGTCCAAGACCCATGTCTATTCGACCCTTTATATCTGTTGGGGGGCTCAGGCTGGTCTTTATCTGCGTTATGGAGTGGAAAAATACCAGATGGACAGTAAGTTATCGGGTATTTATCCTCAGGACACTTTAAAAGAAGGGCACCTTCTTTTAAGAGGCTTTGACGATAGCTATGTTTCCCCTCATTCTCGGCACACGGAGATTTCTAAGGAAGAGGTCTTAAACAAAACCAATCTCGAGATTTTATCAGAGGGTTCTCAGGTTGGGGTTTCGATTTTGGCTAGTCGTGATTTGCGTGAAATTTATAGTTTTGGGCATTTGGAATATGACCGTGATACCTTGGCAAAAGAGTATTTCCGAGATTGTGATGCAGGTTTAGATCCTCATATTCCAGAAAATTACTTTAAGGATGATGATGTCAATCAGACGCCTTGTCTTTGTTGGTTTTCATCGGCAGCCCTCTTTTTCAGTAACTGGGTAAATTATGCAGTCTATCAGGAAACCCCTTTTGACTGGAGAAAAATAGAAGATGATGCATCTGCATTTGGGTATTTATAAGAGGAATTATGACATATTTAGACGCTTTTAAATCAGGGAACTTGGTTTTACCGAGTGCCCTGCTCTTGCATTTTAAGGAACTCTTTCCTTCTAGCGACGATTTTCTGGTTTGGCAATTTTTCTATTTGCAAAATACGACAGGCTTAGAAGAAATGTCGCCAAGCCAGATTGCTGAAAGGATTGGCAAGGAAATTTCGGATGTCAACCAGTCCATTTCCAATCTGACGGAGAGGGGACTTCTCCAGTATCGTACTATCGAATTAAATGGCGAAATCGAATTGCTTTTTGATGCTAGTTTGGCTTTGGAACGTTTGGATGACTTGCTTGGAGCTATTGCTTCGAGTTCAGACCAGTTGATACCTCAAAATCATCTTAAGGATTTGGTGGAAACCTTCCAGCAGGAGTTGGGACGCTTGTTGACGCCTTTTGAGATTGAGGATTTGATGAAGACACTAAAGGAAGATGGAACCAGTGCTGACTTGATTAAGGAAGCTCTTCGTGAAGCTGTTTTGAATGGAAAACCAAACTGGAAGTACATCCAGGCGATTTTGAGAAACTGGCGACATGAAGGTATCAAAAGTGTGGCTCAAATCGAGGCTAAGCGGGCAGAAAGAGAAGCAAGCAATCCTCAGTTGACACAGGTATCGGCAGATTTCAGAAATGCTATGGATCTCTGGAAGGATTAATCCATGTCAGCAGGCTTGAAATCCGAGTAAGATTTGCAAGCTGTGTCTAATTGTGATAAAATAAATAGAAAATAAATTGAAAAAAGAGGTATGTGAAATGTCACGTAAACCATTTATCGCTGGTAACTGGAAAATGAACAAAAATCCAGAAGAAGCTAAAGCATTCGTTGAAGCAGTTGCGTCAAAACTTCCTTCATCAGATCTTGTTGAAGCAGGTATCGCTGCTCCAGCTCTTGCTTTGACAACAGTTCTTGCTGCGGCAAAAGGTTCAAACCTTAAAGTTGCTGCTCAAAACTGCTACTTTGAAAATGCAGGTGCCTTCACTGGTGAAACAAGCCCACAAGTTTTGAAAGAAATCGGTACTGACTACGTTGTTATCGGTCACTCAGAACGCCGTGACTACTTCCATGAAACTGACGAAGATATCAACAAAAAAGCAAAAGCAATCTTTGCAAACGGTATGCTTCCAATCATCTGTTGTGGTGAGTCACTTGAAACTTACGAAGCTGGTAAAGCTGCTGAATTTGTAGGTGCTCAAGTATCTGCTGCATTGGCTGGATTGACTGCTGAACAAGTTGCTGCATCAGTTATCGCTTACGAACCAATCTGGGCTATCGGTACTGGTAAATCAGCTTCACAAGACGACGCACAAAAAATGTGTAAAGTTGTTCGTGACGTTGTAGCTGCTGACTTTGGTCAAGAAGTTGCAGACAAAGTTCGTGTTCAATACGGTGGTTCTGTTAAACCTGAGAACGTTGCTTCATACATGGCTTGTCCAGACGTTGACGGTGCCCTTGTAGGTGGTGCGTCACTTGAAGCTGAAAGCTTCTTGGCTTTGCTTGACTTTGTAAAATAATCAGTAAGTAGCAAAAGCTAGGTGGAACAGCATTCAGATGTCTGTTCCATTTTTTATAGGAGAGGAAAGATTGAAAACAAAATTTGTATGTATAGGGCTAGCAAGCCTTTGCTTACTTGGCGTAAGAGTTTCAGGAATTGCGGCAGATGAAACAAGTGGAAGCACAGTTTCAGAAAAATCTAGTCTATCAACAGGAACTTCATCAACTAGTAGCAATGAACAGAGAAACAGTGTCTCTGCCCACTGGGATGGAGATTATTATGTAAAGGCTGATGGTTCTAAAGCTCAAAGTGAATGGATTTTTGATAATAACTACAAAGCTTGGTTTTATCTCAAATCAGACGGTCGTTATGCTCAAAATGAGTGGCAGGGCAATTACTACCTGAAATCAGGTGGCTATATGGCTCAAAACGAGTGGCTTTATGATAATAATTACAAGAGTTGGTTTTATCTCAAGTCAGATGGGGCTTATGCTCATCAAGAATGGCAATTGATTGGAAATAAGTGGTACTACTTCAAGAAGTGGGGTTACATGGCTAAAAGCCAATGGCAAGGAAGTTATTTCTTGAACGGTCAAGGTGCCATGATGCAAAATGAATGGCTTTATGATCCAGCCTATTCTGCTTATTTTTATCTCAAATCCGATGGAACTTATGCTAACCAAGAGTGGCAAAAAGTGGGCGGCAAATGGTACTATTTCAAGAAGTGGGGCTATATGGCTCAGAATGAGTGGCAAGGCAACTACTATTTGACTGGAAGTGGTGCCATGGCGACTGATGAAGTGATTATGGATGGCGCTCGCTATATCTTTGCGGCCTCTGGTGAGCTCAAAGAAAAGAAAGATTTGAATGTCGGCTGGGTTCACAGAGATGGTAAACGCTATTTCTTTAATAATAGAGAAGAACAAGTTGGAACCGAACATGCTAAGAAAGTTATTGATATTAGTGAGCACAATGGCCGTATCAATGATTGGAAAAAGGTTATTGATGAAAATGAAGTAGATGGTGTCATTGTTCGTCTAGGTTATAGCGGTAAAGAAGAAAAGGAATTGGCGCATAACATTAAGGAGTTAAACCGTCTGGGAATACCTTATGGCGTCTATCTCTATACCTATGCTGAAAATGAGACTGATGCTGAGAATGATGCTGAACAGACCATTGAACTTCTGAAGAAATACAATATGAACTTGTCTTACCCTATCTACTATGATGTTGAGAACTGGGAGTATGTGAATAAAAGTAAGCGTGCTCCGAATGATACAGGTACTTGGGTTAAGATTATCAACAAGTACATGGAGACGATGAAGCAGGCGGGTTATCAAAATGTGTATGTCTATAGCTATCGTAGTTTATTACAGACGCGTTTAAAACACCCAGATATTTTAAAACATGTAAACTGGGTAGCGGTCTATAACAATGCTTTAGAATGGGAAAACCCTCATTATTCAGGAGAAAAAGGTTGGCAATATACCTCTTCTGAATACATGAAAGGAATCCAAGGGCGCGTAGATGTCAGCGTTTGGTATTAAGCTCTGATTAGAAAGAGGGATGTGATAGTAGCACCCTCTTTTTCTTTGTTTTATGATAGTTTATCCTCGAGTAAATTCAAGAACTTGCTCGGAAATGAATCTTATACTCAATGAAA
>NZ_VMLO01000113.1:0-11880 GCF_013276735.1 Streptococcus sp. 1559 | reverse complement strand
ATTTTCGAAGAGTATTATATAGTAGATTGAATATAGACCAGAACATTGCGGTTGCTAAAACATTTTTAGAAATTCATTTGTCTTTCCTAATCGACTTGGTTACATCTTATTTCAATCTATTATAGTCTTGGGGAATTTCTTCAAACCACATCAGCTTGGTCAGTTCTACCTGCGACCTCAAAACTTGTGCTTTGGTCAAGCTGGGTTTAGTTTCCTAGTTTGCTGATGGATTTCCATTGACTATAAGCATCCAACCCTCTTTTCGTCTTCTAAAGAATTCTTAAATTATCAGTCTATTGCAACTTTTCTCATGTGGGTTATTTTGCTTGCTATTGGTTTTCCTTAGTAGTATACTAAGGTAGTAATCATTAAGAAGTGGTTACATAAAAATAATGAATGAGGTAAAATAAAATGGTAGAATTGAAAAAAGAAGCAGCAAAAGATGTCGCAACATTAACAAAAGCAGCGCCAGTAGCATTGGCAAAAACAAAGGAAGTTTTGAATCAAGCTGTTGCTGATTTGTACGTAGCCCACGTTGCTTTGCATCAAGTGCACTGGTACATGCGTGGACGCGGTTTTATGGTATGGCATCCAAAAATGGATGAGTACATGGATGCTCTTGATGGTCATTTAGATGAAATCAGTGAACGATTGATTACACTCGGTGGTAAACCATACTCTACTTTGACAGAGTTCCTTCAAAACAGTGAAATCGAAGAAGAAGCTGGTGAATACCGCAATGTTGAAGAAAGTTTGGAACGTGTCCTTGTTATCTACCGTTACTTGTCAGAACTTTTCCAAAAAGGTTTGGATGTTACTGATGAAGAAGGTGATGATGTGACAAATGGTATCTTCTCAGACGCTAAAAATGAAACGGATAAAACAATCTGGATGCTTGCCGCAGAACTTGGACAAGCACCTGGTTTGTAAGAAACAAGGCAACATAGATAAATCTGTAGGAAATTTCTTACAGATTTTTTCTATTTTGTAAGCTATTCCAAACCAGTCTTTTTTTGAGTTTTTTGATAAAATAGTACTATCAGTAAAAAGGATGGAAGCATGACTAAGAAAATCGTAGCTATTTGGGCCCAGGATGAAGAGGGTGTGATTGGTAAGGATAATCGTCTGCCTTGGCATTTGCCAGCAGAACTGCAACATTTCAAGGAAACAACTCTGAATCATGCTATCTTGATGGGGCGGGTAACCTTTGATGGGATGGGACGTCGCTTGCTTCCACAACGGGAGACCTTGATTTTGACACGTAACACGGAAGAAAAGATAGATGGGGTTGCTACTTTTCAGGACGTCCAGTCTGTTCTCGACTGGTATCAGGCTCAAGAAAAGAATCTCTACATTATCGGTGGGAAGCAGATTTTTCAGGCTTTTGAACCCTACTTAGATGAAGTAATTGTCACTCACATTCATGCTCGGGTGGAGGGAGATACCTATTTTCCTGAGGAGTTTGACTTATCTCTTTTTGAGACAGTTTCAAGCAAATTCTACGCCAAAGATGAGAAGAATCCTTATGATTTTACCATCCAATATCACAAGAGAAAGGAAGTCTAATGGAACGGAGTTTATTTGGTTTATTCACGGCTTTTCTGTGTTTCATCTGCCTTCTGGCAGGAGCACAGGCTTTTCGTAAAAAGCGTTACGGGCTTTCTATCCTCCTTTGGTTAAATGCCTTTACCAATCTGGTCAATAGTATTCATGCTTTTTACATGACCTTATTTTAGATAGAATGACAGTATAGAATGGAAGGAAATCATGTCTACAAATAGAAAAAATGATATGATGGTTTATTGCTCATTTTGTGGCAAAAACCAAGAAGAAGTACAAAAAATAATTGCTGGGAACAATGCTTTTATTTGTAATGAATGCGTGGAGTTGGCTCAGGAAATCATTCGAGAAGAATTGGTTGAGGAAGTCTTGGCAGACTTGTCTGAGGTGCCAAAACCAATCGAACTCCTCCATATCTTGAACCACTATGTAATCGGTCAAGATCGTGCCAAGCGTGCCTTGGCAGTGGCGGTTTATAACCACTACAAACGTATCAACTTCCACGATACGCGTGAGGAGTCAGAAGATGTGGATTTGCAGAAGTCAAACATTTTGATGATTGGCCCAACTGGTTCAGGGAAAACTTTCCTTGCCCAGACCTTGGCTAAGAGCTTGAATGTGCCTTTTGCGATTGCGGATGCGACAGCTCTTACTGAGGCTGGTTATGTGGGTGAGGACGTGGAAAATATTCTCCTTAAACTCTTGCAGGCTGCTGACTTTAATATCGAGCGTGCAGAGCGTGGGATTATCTACGTGGATGAAATTGACAAGATTGCCAAGAAGAGCGAGAACGTATCGATCACACGGGATGTTTCTGGTGAAGGGGTGCAACAAGCCCTTCTCAAGATTATCGAGGGAACTGTTGCTAGCGTGCCGCCTCAAGGTGGACGCAAACATCCGCAACAAGAAATGATTCAAGTGGATACTAAAAATATCCTCTTCATCGTGGGTGGTGCCTTTGATGGTATTGAAGAAATTGTCAAACAACGTCTGGGTGAAAAGGTTATCGGCTTTGGTCAAAATAATAAAGCAATTGATGAAAACAGCTCTTACATGCAAGAAATCATCGCAGAAGATATTCAAAAATTCGGTATTATTCCAGAGTTGATTGGACGCTTGCCTGTCTTTGCAGCCCTTGAGCAATTAACGATTGATGACTTGGTTCGTATCTTGAAAGAGCCAAGAAATGCCTTGGTCAAACAATATCAAACCTTGTTATCTTATGATGATGTCGAGTTGGAATTTGACGACGAAGCTCTTCAAGAGATTGCCAATAAGGCCATCGAACGGAAGACAGGGGCGCGTGGTCTTCGCTCCATCATCGAAGAAACCATGCTAGATGTCATGTTTGAAGTACCGAGTCAGGAAAATGTGAAATTGGTTCGCATCACAAAAGAAGCTGTCGATGGAACGGATAAACCAATCTTGGAAACAGCCTAGAGGTGACTATGGAAATCAATACACATAATGCTGAAATCTTGCTCAGTGCAGCCAACAAGTCTCATTATCCGCAGGATGAACTGCCAGAGATTGCCCTAGCAGGGCGTTCAAATGTTGGTAAGTCTAGTTTTATCAATACCATGCTGAACCGTAAGAATCTGGCTCGTACGTCAGGGAAACCTGGGAAAACTCAGTTGCTCAACTTCTTTAACATTGACGACAAGATGCGCTTTGTGGATGTGCCTGGCTATGGCTATGCCCGCGTTTCCAAAAAGGAACGTGAAAAGTGGGGGCGCATGATTGAGGAGTACCTAACGACTCGAGAAAATCTTCGTGCAGTGGTCAGTTTGGTGGATCTCCGTCATGACCCGTCAGCAGATGATGTGCAGATGTACGAATTTCTCAAGTATTACGAGATTCCGGTTATCATCGTTGCGACCAAGGCGGACAAGATTCCTCGTGGTAAATGGAACAAGCACGAATCAGCAATCAAAAAGAAATTAAACTTTGACCCAAGTGACGACTTTATCCTCTTTTCATCTGTCAGCAAGGCAGGAATGGATGAGGCTTGGGATGCAATCTTAGAAAAATTGTGAGGAAAAGAAAATGGCAAAAACAATACATACAGACAAGGCTCCAAAGGCTATCGGACCCTATGTTCAAGGAAAAATCGTTGGCAACCTTTTGTTTGCTAGTGGTCAAGTTCCTCTCTCTCCTGAAACTGGAGAAATCGTTGGAGAAACGATTCAAGAACAGACAGAACAAGTCTTGAAAAACATCGGTGCTATTTTGGCAGAAGCAGGAACTGACTTTGACCATGTTGTCAAAACAACTTGCTTTTTGAGCGATATGAACGACTTTGTTCCTTTTAACGAGGTTTACCAAACGGCCTTTAAAGAGGAATTCCCAGCTCGTTCAGCAGTAGAGGTAGCTCGTCTTCCTCGTGATGTAAAAGTCGAAATCGAAGTCATCGCAGAGATTGGATAAGCTAGTTGAAGTTTGGTGTTGCCAAACTTCTTTTGATATAAGGAGAAAAAGATGACAAAGAAACAACTTCACTTGGTGATTGTGACAGGAATGAGTGGTGCAGGCAAAACTGTAGCCATTCAGTCCTTTGAGGATTTGGGTTATTTTACTATTGATAATATGCCGCCAGCTCTCTTGCCTAAGTTTTTGCAGTTGGTGGAAACAAAGGAAGACGATCCTAAGTTGGCCTTGGTAGTGGATATGCGTAGCCGTTCTTTCTTCTCGGAGATTCAAACTGTTTTGGATGAGTTGGAAAACAAGGAAGAACTGGACTTTAAAATTCTCTTTTTGGATGCAGCTGATAAGGAATTGGTCGCGCGTTACAAGGAAACCAGACGGAGTCACCCACTAGCTGCAGATGGTCGGATTTTGGATGGAATCAAGCTGGAACGTGAGCTCTTGGCGCCTTTGAAAAATATGAGCCAAAATGTGGTGGATACAACTGAACTCACTCCTCGTGAGCTACGTAAAACCATTGCAGAGCAGTTTTCAGATCAAGAACAAGCCCAGTCTTTCCGTATCGAAGTCATGTCTTTCGGCTTTAAATATGGAATCCCAATTGATGCAGACTTGGTTTTTGATGTGCGCTTTTTGCCAAATCCCTACTACCTTCCAGAGCTGAGAAACCAAACGGGTGTGGATGAACCTGTTTATGACTATGTCATGAATCATCCTGAGTCAGAAGATTTTTATCAGCATTTATTGGCCTTGATTGAGCCGATTTTGCCAAGTTACCAAAAGGAAGGGAAGTCTGTTTTGACCATTGCCATGGGTTGTACAGGTGGACAACACCGTAGTGTGGCCTTTGCTAAACGCTTGGCGCAGGACTTATCCAAGAATTGGCCTGTTAATGAAGGGCATCGCGACAAAGACCGGAGAAAGGAAACGGTAAACCGTTCATGAGAAAACCAAAGATAACGGTGATTGGTGGAGGTACTGGGATCCCCGTCATTCTTAAAAGTCTGCGTGAAAAAGATGTGGAAATCGCTGCTATCGTAACGGTGGCGGATGATGGTGGTTCATCAGGTGAACTCCGAAAAAATATGCAGCAATTGACACCGCCAGGTGATCTTCGTAATGTCCTTGTGGCCATGTCGGATATGCCTAAGTTTTATGAGAAAGTCTTTCAGTATCGCTTTTCCGAGGATGCCGGAGCCTTTGCTGGCCATCCATTGGGCAATCTCATTATTGCAGGTCTGTCAGAAATGCAGGGTTCGACCTATAATGCCATGCAGTTATTGAGCAAGTTTTTCCATACAACTGGGAAGATTTATCCTTCCAGCGACCATCCTTTGACCTTGCATGCAGTCTTTCAAGATGGGACAGAAGTGGCTGGAGAGAGTCATATCGCAGACCATCCAGGCATGATTGACCATGTCTATGTAACCAATACCTTCAACGATGATACACCTCTGGCCAGCCGTCGAGTAGTCCAGACCATTCTTGAAAGTGACATGATTGTCCTCGGACCTGGTTCTCTCTTTACCTCTATTTTGCCCAATATCGTGATTAAGGAAATCGGGCAGGCGCTTTTGGAAACCAAGGCAGAAATCGCCTATGTCTGCAATATTATGACCCAACGTGGGGAGACAGAACACTTTACAGATAGTGATCACGTGGAAGTCTTGCATCGTCACCTTAGCCGACCTTTTATCGATACGGTCTTGGTGAATATCGAAAAAGTGCCTCAAGAATACATGAATTCCAATCGCTTTGATGAATACTTGGTCCAGGTGGAACATGATTTTGCTGGTCTTTGTAAGCAAGTTCCGCGCGTGATTTCATCCAACTTCCTTCGTCTGGAAAATGGCGGTGCCTTCCACGATGGAGATTTGATTGTGGATGAGTTGATGCGGATTATACAGGTGAGAAAATGAGTTTCACAGTAGCAGTAAAAGAAGAAATCCTAGGTCAACACCATCTGAGCCGGTATGAATTATCTGCCATTATCAAAATGTCTGGTAGCATCGGTCTCTCGACTTCGGGCTTGACTTTGTCAGTTGTGACAGAAAATGCCAAACTGGCCCGTCACCTCTATGAGTCCTTTCTCCATTTCTATGAAATCAAATCGGAAATTCGTCACCACCAACGGAGCAATCTTCGCAAGAATCGGGTCTATACCGTTTTTACAGATGAAAAGGTGCAGGATTTGTTAAGTGATTTGCACTTGGCAGACTCTTTCTTTGACCTGGAAACAGGTATTGATGAGGCGATTTTATCGGATGAGGAAGCAGGTCGTGCTTATCTTTGTGGTGCTTTCTTGGCAAATGGAAGTATTCGTGACCCTGAATCAGGTAAGTACCAGTTGGAAATCAGTTCTGTTTATCTGGACCACGCGCAAGGAATTGCCTCCCTTCTCCAACAGTTTTTACTGGATGCCAAGGTGCTTGAGCGCAAGAAGGGGGCTGTGACCTATCTCCAGCGAGCAGAAGACATTATGGACTTCTTGATAGTAATCGGAGCCATGCAGGCACGGGATGATTTTGAGCGGGTTAAGATTTTGCGAGAAACCCGTAACGACCTCAATCGGGCTAATAATGCCGAGACAGCTAATATCGCTCGGACAGTTTCTGCCAGCATGAAGACCATTAACAATATCAGTAAAATAAAAGATATCATGGGCTTAGAAAATTTGCCAGTAGATTTGCAGGAAGTGGCGCAACTGAGGATTCAGCACCCAGACTACTCTATCCAACAGTTGGCAGATAGTCTCAGCACCCCTCTGACCAAAAGTGGTGTCAATCACAGACTCAGAAAAATCAATAAGATAGCCGATGAATTATAACGATATAAAGCAACCCCTTGAATTATCAATGTCTTCAAGGGGTTTTGTTGTGTTGTGAAATCAAAAAGGGGCAACCAAGGGGCAGAATTAAAAAATAGTATCTAATTTATTGACCAGTTTATCCTCCATATCCTCAGTAGTATGAGAATAGATTTCCAAAGTCATCTTTGCATTTGAGTGTCCAACTCGATCCATTATTGATTTTATTGGAAGGCCAGACTCTGCTAAAAACGAAATATGAGAATGCCTAAAAATATGGCTAGATAAGTTTTTTTCTATTTTAGCCTGTTTTCCATATTTTTTTAATATCTGTATGAAGCAAGCTATTGTTGTAGGTTGATTCCATTTTTCAAAACAGAAAATATAATCATCGCTTGACAATGGCTGGAAACGTTCGCTAAGTCGTACTATTTGTCTTTGAATAGCTTCTATGACACTCTCTGATACTTTGATTGTCCGTATTGAATTTGTAGTCTTTGGTAGCGTCTTGATTTTGTTTACTGAATCAAAATTACCTGTGATCTCAATTTTGTTGTTTTCGAAGTCTATATTCTTCAGTTGTAAGGCAGTTAACTCACCATATCTCATACCAGTTAATGCCAGCACAAGAACCATATCAGCGTACTTTTGGTGATATTCTCGACGATTAAGGACATCGACAAGTGCTTTTATTTCTTGCATGGTGAGAAAGTTGTTACGTTTTTTTTCCAGTTCTTCTAAAGTCTTTGGTTTTTGAGGAATCGTAGTATAATCGACCTCGTTATTTTCAATGTAAGAGTATTGAACGGCGTAATTAAAGATACCTCTGAGCCTATGCCGTACTTTTTTAGCTGTAATATATCCGTTGCTTTCAATAATTTTTTCAATAGCCTCTTGAAGAAAACGCCTGTCAAGATTAGCAAGTATGGTATCGGATGGTATGACTTCCTTCATCTTCTTATCAACTGATTTACAATTATGTTTTGTTGATTCCTTTACTGTTTGCGCCCATGATTTATAGAAAAGGTTATAGATTTCTTCAAATGTAATGCTTTCTACTTGTTTTGTGCTGAGTTTTTTATTTATCTTCTCTTGCAACAAGATAGCAGATTGATTTCTTGCCTGGGGAGTTTTCTTCTCCATCGTGACTGAAACTTTTTTTAATTTCTCAGTATATGGATCTTTATATCGCTCAAAAAATTTGTATTTTCCGTTGGGAAGTTCTTCCATCCACATTGTATTTACCTCACTTTTTTGATAAAATGGGTATAGTAAAGAGGGCTTTTAATGCCTTTTACTATACTGGATATCCTCACACTCAGAGTCGCCAAACTTTGCGAGTGTGGGGATTTTTTTGAGTTGTTTCCAAAATGGAAACAGTTGGCAGCTCGTCAGATAATAAAATAAGGTGTACCTCTTAGAAGTACACCAGACGATTTTATCCTTGACGAACAAGGCTTTTTTACATTCTTAGTGTATTTCTTTTTTTAATTTCTGTCAAACGTCAACTTATTTTAACGACTTATGTTTACTAGAATATGAAAAGAAAAGTAGTCGTATCAAATACGGCTACCATCACGTTATGGATCTAAAATCCAAACCTAAACTTTATGGAGCTAAACTCCTGATAGCTGTATTGTAATATAATTTTCAAAAAATATCAATTTTGCACAATAGACCTATGGGATGAGGTTGCTATTGGCGAATATGGGGGTGTTTTTGTTTATTTCAAGTATTTATAACTCAAAAAGGGAAGTAACAATTAAGCTACTTCCCTGGAGCGCAAAGGCTCAAAGTTTAAAAATATGAGGGTAAACCTCTAAGTAACCTAATTATAGAGTAAACTTTTATAAATGTCAATTTTTTAAGTACAATTCTTTTAATTTTTCGTCAATTCTATCTAAAGTTTCGTCACTAACCTTGATTTTTCCGCAAGGATCCAGTTCGTTTATGTAAATAATTCTGTCTTTACTAATCGTTTTTATCTGATCACATTTTGCGTAGGAAATTTTATTAAATCGTTGATAATGGTTAACAAGATCTTTTAATTTTCTATTAGTGTTTTCCACTTTTTCCATCCCTGCACCGTTGTCATAGATTTCTTTAGCTGATTCTGAATTGTAAGCATCTCCGTATTGAATCAAAAATTCCTGATATATTTCTTCTGCACTCCCTAAATCAAAAGGAGTAATTTCTGTAAGTGCATAGTGAATGATCGAAAAATAATCAAAACCAATTTTGTCAAGAATAGGTAATAAGAATCTTTTGGATTTTTGCTGTATAACTTCGTCAATCATAACAGAAAACTTTTTTTCTTTTGAACTAATTGGAAGTACCGTCAGATTCCTTGATTTTGGAGAATCATTTTTATTTAGGACAACAGCCCAGTGTCTATTTGATAATTCAGAGCCAATATTGATTCCAAAATCTACAAAGATTAAAGAACCACGTTTCAGAACATTGTAACTCTTGCTAGTGTTTTGTGTTTCTGACAAGAATAGATTAGATTCTTTTTCTAGCCAATTAGGCAAAAATCGGAATTTATTATTATTTTTAAATGTTGAATGAACTTTCTCAAAGTTTTTTGAAGCCTTTAAAATCTGTTTATTTTGTATTGTCATTTATTCCCCTCTATACACCCCGACAACTGCATAGATCTTGATGTGTGTGTCTTCGGCTGGTGGGAAGTCTAGGATGATGTCTTCGTACTTGTCATTAAGCGATACTAGGCGTAAGCGTCCGTTTTCGGTGTATATCTTCTTAAAGTAAGAACGGTCTCCGTATGCGATAACTGCTAGGTCTCCGTTATAGGTGGTCAGTCCTTTGTCTACTAAATAGAGAATATCTCCGTCTTGGTAGTCAGGCTGCATGGAGTCTCCGCTGACCTTAGTCGCAATATCGTGATGTGGTGGTTGCTCGTCGACCTCTATAGTCTCTCTGTCTGTATCGTCGTAGCCAAATCCATAGTTAAATCCAGAAGCTGCTGCCGTCTCAGATACAACCTCAACTTGGTACAAGCTGATAACTTCCGATACTTCGTTTATCTTCGTTTCTTCTTCGTTTTGCTCTGTGTAAATCTCGCCGTTTGCGTCTTGACTCTTCAGAAGCTCCTCAGAAGTCCGTAGCACGATTTTTTTATTATCTGGGGTTAATTGTACCACCTTGTCCGTTATCTGCTGTGTGAGCAAATCTGGGGACGCTGTGGGGGTGGCAGAATTATTACTAATAGATGGAAAGAAGTCATCAATACTTACACCCAAAATATCGCATAGAGAAAATAGCATATCTTGATTAGCTTTACGCTCCCCCTTTTCATATCTACTAATGGTTTGTTTTGTTGTATTTAGCTTTTGAGCAAGTTCATCTTGAGTAAAACCAGATGATTTTCTGAATAGCTTTATCTGATTTCCTATGTATTTTTTTAAGTCCATATTTTTTACTCCTGTTATGTTATATGTAGATTATATAAAAAAGTCACCGAAAACGCAACTTTTTTTGTTTTTTCATTAAAAAAGTGTTGACTTGTCACCAAAATGGTGATATAATTAAATCATGGTTGAGATAATCAACCAAATAAAAAAGGAGGTGCAGCCAATGAGGCGACAGGAACAAAGACCTAAAAAAAGAGAATTCGGCTTAAAAATCCAAATTCTCTGGTTCAAATTCGAACTTCACTACTCAATAGAGTGGTAGAAGTTTACAAGGGGCTGACCTAAAGCCCCTCCCCTTTAAAGGGGTACTGTCATTGTATCATATAGGCTGTATCTCCTGCAAGAAAAAGGAGAAAAATATGGATTGGAAAAAATTCTTGTTTGGTAACTTTGATTACGAAAAGATAAATCAAGACAATCATGCAAAAACTTCCTTGGAAATTCGAGGTGGACTTATTCCGAGTATATTGTTCTGGTCTGGTATTATCGTACTAATTTTATATTTAATTTTCAGATAGGGAGGTGGTTATGATTTGCAAATACTTTTGTATGAATTACGTAAATCCAAAGGATTGACGCAAAAAAATTTGGCAGATAAACTTGGGATATCCGAAACGGCATATCGTCAGAAAGAAAAGGGGCAACGTCCTTTTACTCAAGATGAAATGTTTTTCTTGCATAGTTTTTTTAATAAACCATTGCAAGAAATTTTTTTACCAAGATAGTCACCAAAACGGAAACATCAAAAAGGTCAAACTTTTTCAAAATCGATAGAATTAATTCTATCAAAACTGTTGACAAGTACCAACAGTTTTGAAAAGACCTATTAGTAGAAAGGAAGAAGTCGATGTATGGAGCGAAAATGAGGGAGCTGAGAACGGCTCAAAAGCTGGGCTTGCGTGAGCTTGCCAAGCGAACCTTGATAGACTACACGACCTTGTCTCGTATCGAGAACGACCTGAAGGCAGTGACGCTGTCGCAGGCGGTGGTCATCGCCAAGGCGCTAGGGTGTAGGGTGGAAGATATGTTGTAGGAGGAAATACTATGAACAACGCAGCGCAAAAAGTAACACGGATTGACAAAGATGCCTGGGAGATCGCTACGGAGCTGGCGAACGAATACGGAGTATCTATTTGTCACATCATCAGCGAGAGCGTCCGCTACTGTGCAGAGAATGCTGAATTTAAGGAGATGGACGTTGTCGTTAAACGATTGGTAGTCGGCAGTAAGGTGCTGGAGTAGGAGGGGAAGATGAACGAATTAGAAAGAACAGCCCTCAATGAGATATTGAGGACCGTGACCTATATTGCTGAGAAGAAAGGAAAGAGATATGGCAAATAAGGGATTTAAAAATAGTTACATCGATAGAAAAAAATTAAGTAGTAGTCTTAAAACACTGATGACTCAGCAAGCTATTGAAAGAGCAGAGCTTGCTGAGTCTCAGCGTAAGGAACTTGAAGAATTTCTTAAGGACCTGCTTTAATTATAGCAAAATGGGGAGAAGAATAGGAAGGAAAGAGATATGAGCAACCTATCAAAAAATTTACTACCAAATACCGAATTTAGAAAGGAACTTTATGAACGAAATTTTTAATTTTCACGGGCAGGAAGTCCGTACTTTGACAATTGATGACGAGCCGTGGTTCGTTGGGAAAGATG
>NZ_VMLO01000112.1:0-12168 GCF_013276735.1 Streptococcus sp. 1559 | reverse complement strand
TCTCTAAGTGTCCTTGTTCACGTAAGTTCTTTTCCCACGTGAAGAGAGTTCTGACGCCAACATCAAAAACCTTGGCTGCCTCGACATGGCTGTGCCCCTCTTTGATGTAATCTAATGCTCGCTGTTTAAAATCTGTACTATATGCCATAGCTTTATTATAACATGCTTGTTTGAAACTAAGCAACTATAATAGTCAGCACATCGTCAAGTTTTCCTGATTTGAGGTAGTTGATAGAGGATTGGAGTGTCACTCCATCAAGCCCCAGAGATATGAGCACCAAACCGCTGATCTGGTCGCAAAGGGTAAAGAGATAACCACCATGGGCGTTGCCATAGTAGTTGAGCGACGAGTCCACTACTTTGGTCGTCACCACAACGTGACCATCTCTCATTTGTTCAATTTCGTAATTTTCAAAGGCAGATATAGCGTCAAAATGAAAATCTTTCATTGTTTCCTCCTGATATTTCAAACGACACTATGATACTACTTTTTATAGGACTGTGCAAGGAGAAAGCTCCTAGTCTGGCAAAATTCCAACCTGCTCCACAAAGCGCATAAAGGCTGCCTGTCCTTGTTCTGTCTGCTTGTAGACACCTGCATCCTCCAGTACACGCGCAAAGATAGCACCAACAGAGTCCTTGACGATTTCAAGGGCTTTTTCTTTATCCGCTAGGTCTGGATGTTGGACTTTGAGTTGGTCTGCCCATTCCTGATGATAATCGGCAACTGTATCACCATCTCCCACGAGATAGCTAGCGACTTGCTCCACCTCTTCTTTCAGACGAGGTGGTAAAATAGCCAAGCCCATGACCTCAATCAAGCCGATATTTTCCTTCTTGATATGTTGGACATCCTTGTGAGGATGATAAATGCCATCAGGATGTTCTGGTGATGTTTGATTATCTCGTAAGACCAAGTCCAACTCAAACTGTCCATCGCGTTTACGAGCAATTGGTGTGATGGTGTGATGCGGTGTTCCGTCCGTCTCTGCCAAAATCTGCACACTAGAATCTGAATACTGACGCCATTCCTGGAAAATCTTATCAGCTAAGTTAATCAAATCCTCTTTGGAATCCGAAGTCAAGCGTAGGACAGACATTGGCCACTTGATAATTCCAGCCTTGACCTGCTCAAAACCAGCAAATCGGAAGGTCTTTTGCAAGGGAGCCAATTCCATAGGAAATACGTGACGGCCTCCCTGATAATGATCGTGAGTTAGAATAGAGCCCCCCACAATCGGCAGGTCGGCATTAGATCCAGCAAAATATCCTGGAAACTGCTCTACGATAGCCAACAGACGTTCAAAACTCTGACGACTAATGGCCATGGGACGATGCTGGCCATCTAAAAAGATACAATGCTCATTAAAGTAAGCATAGGGCGAATACTGGAACCCCCATTCCTGACCAACCATTTCAAAACGGATAATCCGGTGGTTGCTGCGAGCTGGGTGGTTGACCCGACCATGGTAACCCTCATTCTCTAAACAAAGTTGACACTGAGGATAATTACTAGCTTGCACCAACTTGGCTACCGCAATCTCTTTCGGATCCTTTTCAGGCTTAGAGAGATTGATGGTAATTTCAAGTTCTCCATAATCAGATGGAACACGATAAGCGATATTTTTAGCAATGGCCTTGAGTTTGATGTAGTCATTTTTCTGACTGAGTTGATAAAAATCCTCTATCGCTTGCTCAGGAGAGTAGGCATAGGCTTCCCAGAAGTCACGATTGACCTGACTCGGACAAGGAGTCACCAAGTCCATCAGTTCAGTACCAAGGATTTCACGCGCAGTCTGACTATCCTCAATCGTCTCTAATCGAACGGCTTCCTCAACTAGCTGGTCCTTGAGGTCAATCAATTTATCCAGATTGGTCTCAACTTCCAAAACACCTTCTCCCACTCGTGCCAAAACACGATTGGTCAGGTAGATTCGATCCATTTCCTCAAATGAACTTTCAGAAATGACATGTGTTACAAATTTATCTACTAAGGTCACTATAGAGCCTCCTTTTGACTAGTCAAGGACGCGAGTGCCACCTGCAACTTCAGCGATATAGAAGCTTGGAGCGTATCCAACTACTTCCTCGTAGTGTTTGCCTACAGCTTCCTTAAAGGCCTCAACAGTATCTTTTTGAACCAAGGCAATGGCACAGCCACCAAAACCAGCCCCTGTCATACGAGCACCGAGAACTCCTTCTTGTGCCCAAGCTGTGTGAACAAGGGTATCTAATTCCAAACCAGTTACTTCATAATCATGCTCCAGAGAAACGTGTGACGCATTCATCAAACGACCAAATGTTTCCAAATCACCTGCTTGAAGGGCTGCTTGAGCTTTAAGGGTACGTTGGTTTTCAAGCACAGCATGGCGAGCACGTTTCAAACGATTTTCATCTTTAATTAGATAGCTATATTGGTCAACGGCCCACTCGTCCAATTCACCCAGGGTCTGAATATCCAAGGCAACTTGCAATTCTTCCACTGCTTTTTCACACTCAGCACGACGTTCATTGTATTTAGAGTCCGCCAATTCACGGCGTTTGTTGGTGTTCATGATAACAACGACATTGTCCTTCAAATCAAGTGGCACCAAATCATACTCTAAGGTGTTGGTATCAAGGTAAATAGCACGTTGATCAGCCCCCATACCAATAGCAAACTGGTCCATGATACCAGAGTTGACTCCGATAAAGTTGTTTTCTGTTTGTTTTCCGATTTTAACCAAATCCAAACGGTCTAGTTTTAAATCAAAGAGATGCTCTGCCACGACTCCTGTCAAGAGCTCCAAGGATGCTGAAGAAGACAAGCCAGCACCATTTGGGATATTCCCATAAACATAAAAATCAAAACCTTTGTCAATCACGTGCCCAGCTTCTTGCAAGAAATGAAGAACCCCTTTTGGATAATTGGTCCAGTTGTGCTCTTTTTCAAACTTGAGGTCAGCGAGAGGCACTTCGATAATGCCCTTGTCCTCAAAGTTAGCTGAGTAGAAACGCAAGACTTGGTCGTCACGCTTACGAGCTGCACCGTAAGTTCCCAAGGAAATAGCAGCAGGAAAAACGTGCCCACCGTTGTAGTCTGTGTGTTCACCAATGTATCCAAGGAATTTCCCAAGGTCAATCCTTTTTACTAAAATTTTAGTAAAACATCAGTAAAAAGAAGAAAAATATGATATACTAACCTAATCAAGGAGGATTTATGGCTACCTTAAAAGACATTGCACAGCTAGCCTCTGTCTCTATCGCGACCGTATCCCGTGTCCTCAACCGCGACCAGAGCCTATCTGTTACAGAAGAAACCAGACACCGTATTTTAACCGTTGCTGAAGAGCTGGGCTACACCAAGCACCTCAAGACAGGCGAGTCCCATAAACCCAAGCAAAAGATTGCCATTATTCAATGGGGCAGCGAACAAGGGGAGCTAGACGACCTCTACTACTACCAGATTCGCCTAGGAATAGAAAAAAGAGCCCAAGAGTTGGACTACGATATCTTGCGCTATTTTAATGACCACCCTTTTACCCTAAGCGAGGAAGTGATTGGAATTCTCTGCATCGGAAAGTTTAGTCGAGCTCAGATTTCTGCCTTTGAAGAATACCAAAAACCCCTGGTCTTTCTAGACAGTGATACACTTTCTCTGGGGCATACTTGTATTATTACGGACTTTTACACTGCCATGAAACAGGTTGTCGATTATTTCCTCAGCCAAGGAATGGACCGTATCGGGATTCTAACAGGCCTTGAAGAAACAACTGACCAAGAAGAAATCATTCAGGATAAGCGGCTGGAAAATTTCAGAAACTACAGTCAAGCAAAAGGAATCTATCATGATGAACTGGTCTTTCAAGGAAACTTTACTGCCCAGTCTGGCTATGACTTGATGAAGGAAGCCATTCAGAGCTTGGGAGACCAACTCCCACCAGCATTTTTCGCAGCCAGCGATAGTTTAGCCATCGGTGCCCTTCGTGCGCTCCAAGAAGCTGGAATCAGCCTACCAGACCGTGTCAGCCTCATTTCCTTTAACGACACCAGCCTGACCAAGCAGGTTTATCCTCCCCTCTCCAGCATCACAGTTTATACTGAAGAAATGGGGCGAGCAGGTATGGATATTCTTAACAAAGAAGTACTCCACGGTCGGAAAATACCTAGCCTGACCATGTTGGGAACCAAACTGACATTAAGAGAAAGTACCCTAAATCAAGAATAGGATAACATAAAAAACGAATAGAGTTCTAAAACTCCTATTCGTTTTTTATTCGATTACAATCATAGACTTAATTGTCTTACGTTCATCCATATCTTTGTAGGCTTGGTCGATATCTTCCAGTTTATAACTTGAAGTAAAGACGCGACCTGGATTGATATCACCATCAAGGACGGCTTTTAGTAAAAATTGCTTATCGTATGTTGTAGCAGAAGCTGCCCCACCTGCTACAGAGATATTTTGCATAAATGTCGAACCAAGAGCACGATTATTATAGTGTGGGACTCCTACAAAGCCCATACGCCCTCCATTATGAAGAACACCTAGCGCCTGTTCTATAGCAGCCTCCGTACCAACACATTCAAGTGCTGCGTCTGCTCCTCCACCGAGGATTTCACGCACCTTGGTAATTCCTTCTTGACCACGTTCTGCAACAACAGCTGTCGCACCTGACTCCATAGCCATCTTTTGACGGTCTTCATGACGGCTCATAAGGATAATTTGTGATGCTCCACGCATCTTAGCCGCGATGACAGCACATTGACCAACAGCCCCATCACCGATAACAACAACCTTGTCCCCTTTTTGAACATTTGCAACACGCGCCGCATGATAGCCTGTCGGCATGACATCTGCAAGAGTCAAAAGGGACTTGAGCATCCCTTCTGTATAGTCAGAAGGTTGACCAGGGATTTTAACCAGCGCCCAGTTTGCATAGTGGAAGCGAATATATTCTGCCTGAAAATCACCCCCCAAATTATTGCCAATATGATTGTCGCAAGAACCGTCAAATCCAGCAAGACAGGCATCACACTCACCACATCCATGTGTAAAAGGGACAATCACAAAATCACCTGGTTTCACCGTCGTAATGGCTTCCCCAGCTTCTTCAACAATCCCAATCGCTTCGTGTCCACTATTTTTGTGTCCAGCTTTCGTTTCTGGATTACGGTACCTCCATAAATCTGAACCACAAACGCACGCACGAACCACACGAATAATCACATCATCCGCTTCTATTATTTGCGGACGTTCAATGCTAGCAAGTCCAACCTGACCTGCCTTTGTATATACTGCTGATTTCATTTAAAATTTTCCTTCCTTATAAAGTTTAATTTTGAGATTTAAGCGATTTAAAGCCGTCTGTAACTGAGACAAGCGCTCCTCTAATTTTTTCTTTTCCTCTTCTAAAATACCAAGCCTCTCCTCTCGCGTTTCATCCCCCTTTTGGTAGAGCGACATATAGTCAACTAAACTGTCTACAGAGACACCTGTCGAACGAAAACACTTAATAAATTCCAGCGCTTCTATATCCTGATCTTGAAAATCACGAATCCCAGTTGCAGTACGAGTAATCGGTGGCACAAGACCAACCCGTTCATAATACCGAATCGTATCCGCTGAAATTCCCAACAAATCACTGGCAGATTTAATATTCATAGGCTAACCTCCTCTCCTTTCATTCACTGAGTTTAAGCTACTCTAACTCACTTATCTTATTATATAACTTTGAGTTGACTCCAAGTCAAGCATTTTGCACCTAATCGAAAAATTTTTATCATTAACAATCATATATCTGGAGTTTATACAATGCTCTTCTCTTACCAATTTTTGAAATATTTAAATAATAAAGAAATTACTCTATTCCAAATAAGATAGTACCCAAGTATTTTTCACTTTTTTCTAATGTTGATGCTCATAACTCCGTTCCAAGTCACACACCTTTCGCTTATGGGTTTGGTGAGTTTCTAGGTCAGCATCAATTTCAATGGTAATATTTTGAAAACCACAATCTTTTAGGAAAATTCGAATAGACTCTTTACAAGTTTCCATATGTTCCATTTCTTTTAGACAAACATGGACAATGGCATTTTTTTCCAAAGCATCCATAGTCCAGAGATTAAGCTGATTAAGGCTGGCCACATTGTCCAATCGCTCCAGGCCACTCTTTACTTGCTTGATATCAAGACCTTCTGGCACAGCATCCAAGAAAATCTTGAGTGTAGACCAAAAACGTGGAAGGGTTTTTGAAAGAATAAAGAAAGAAATGACAAGGGACAAAAGAGGATCTAGGATATACCAGTCCGTAAATCGAAGAACAATCGCCATCAGGATAACAGCTACCCACCCTAGCGTATCTTCCAGAAAATGCAAACTCAGAATAGACTCATTCTTTGTCTTTCCCTTACCAACCACCAGACTCGCTAACAGATTGATAGTAATCGCAATAATTCCTAACCAGAGAATCCCCTCATCATTGACTGGTTGCGGATGCAAAATCTTCGTGACATTTTCCAAAATGACTAGAACAGAGCCCGTTACGAGAATCACAGCTGTTACCAAGGCTCCTAGCAGGCTAAACCGCTTATAGCCCAAGGTGTACTGATTGTCTTCTTCACGATTGGAGATTGTTTCTAGAAAAGCTGATATTCCAATTGCAATCGCATCTCCCAAGTCATGCACAGAGTCAGCAAGAACAGCGCTAGAACCAAATACTCCACCTGCAATAAACTCAACAATGGCATAAGTCAAATTTAAGAAAAAAGCCACCCAAACAGCATATTTTGCCTTCATATTTCTCATTCCTTTGTTATAATAGATTTATGAACACCTTGTTCATTATCATTATCCACTAAAACTCAAAGAAAGGATAGAAGCAAAACGTCAGCTTTATTCAGTTCTGAACAATTTGCCTTAAGTGTCCATATGACTAACATTGACCGCCGTATCAGCAAAACCAAAAAAGCCATCTATCAAGCTTTTATACAACTTTTGAATGCTAAGGGTTACGAGGCCACTACTGTTCAGGATACCATTGATCTCGCAGATGTGGGACGATCCACCTTTTACTGTCACTATGAGAGTAAGGAGCTTCTTCTAGACCAGCTCTGCCGCTACCTCTTCCATCATCTTTTTGAAAGAGAGCAAGCCATTTCAACCGAAGATTACCTAGCCCACCTCTTTCTGCATTTTCAGAAAAACCAAGACCATATCACCAGTCTACTATTCTCCAAAAATGACTATTTCCTCCGTCAACTACAGAGAGAGCTTGAGCACCACGTCTATCCCATGCTGGCTGCTGATTTGAAGCAAACTCACCCAAGTCTACCTACTTCTTACCTCCAACACTTGGTCGTGTCCAACTTTATCGAGACATTGACCTGGTGGCTCAAAAAAGGTCAAGATTTCACAGACCAGGAAGTTGTCCAATTTTATCTAGACCTTCTCATTCCTAAAAATTGAATATAGAGTAAAGCTCAGTTGTCTTATTTCTAGGTTACTGAGTTTTTTATCTTTTCAACAACAAAAGAGGACCCGCCGATCCTCTTTTTCATACTATAAATCCTTGATTATCAACTATATCTGTTTTAATCGAAATCTCAAAACAGCACTTTCAAACATCTTTTCCTAGTTAAGTAAATCAGTATTCTGCTTAGCTGCCTTGCTCCATTGATACCAACCAACTAGACTGTTAATGAGATAAATTAGATATTTCCCTTGAATTTGCAGGCTTTCTCCCCACCAGAGATAGATTGAAAAGACATTGGTAGCCGCCCAGAATATCCACTGTTCACGGTAAACAGCTGTCATGAGGATTTGCCCTACCCCATTGGTTGCATCTGTGATTGAATCACGATAGGGACGATTGGCACCAATAGACTGATAAATGAAGCCAAAGGCCAACCACCAAAGCACACTAATGGAAAGATACTTTGTCCAGCCCTTGCCGTCCAGTTTACGCGCGACAAACTCCTGCTTTTCCTTCTTAAACTGTGCCTGATAAATCCAAACTAGAAGTCCAATTGGCTGCATGACTGTGAAGTAAAGTGTCGTCAGCACCTCACCATAAAAGCCTTTCTGTAGGGCCAAAATAAGGTAAATAACAGAGTTAATCAAGCCAAAAAGATAATTACTTGCTCGACCTTCCGATACAAAGATTACACAGATAATCCCTGTCAAGCTACAAATCATCCCAATCCAGTCAACAATACGATGTTCGTAAACCAACTCCAGCCAGAGAGGAAAACTTCCTAAAACCAGCAAATAAATCCACTGGGCAAAACTACGATGGGCAAAGAGGTCATCCCAGATAGCCTTCATAGTTCCTGAAAATCCTAAATCAGCCATAGCCGCAACCATACGACGGTAACCACCTGACATTTCACCTAGGGTTGTTTTGATATTTTCAATTTTCTTTTGCAAATAAGTATGCATCATTTCTCCTTTTGTTTTTAAAGAGCCGTGTCTGGATAGACTTTCGGACGCAACGCTCTATTAGATAATGAACTGCCTATACACAAGATTTCTAACCTTAGTCGACATGAGCTGAAACCCCTTATTTGTTAAGTAGTTCACAAAATATTATACACCTATTTTATGAATAGTCAACTGTCTTTACAGTAAAATTTTAGAAAATCATGAAAATTTTCTCTTTCTTTCCATTTTAAGTGACATTCAGTCATTCTCACATCAAAAAAGCCCAGACGAAATTGTCTGAGCATTCTTTTATCTAGTCGTTTAAGGAAGTTGAGTTCAGTATGTTTAAAGTCTCTACCCCATCATTTCTTCAACAAACCTTGTTCTTGTAGAAATTCCTTGGCTACTTGTTCTGCTGACTTGCCTTCAACACCGACTTGATAGTTGAGCTGGCTCATCTGGCTTTCAGTAATTTTACCAGCCAATTTATTGAGAACTGTTTCCAACTCTGGATGTTTCTTGAGAAGAGCTTCTTTCATCAGTGGAGCCCCTTGATAAGGTGGGAAGAGTTGTTTGTCATCGTCCAATACCTGTAAATCATAACGTGCCAACTCTGCATCGGTTGAATAGGCATCCGTGATTTGAATATCACCTGACTGAATTGCCTGATAGCGAAGGGCTGGCTCCATGGTCGCCACATTAAGATTGAGACCATACATTGACTGCAAGCCCTTATTTCCGTCTTCACGGTCATTAAACTCGAGAGTAAAACCTGCCTTCAGCTGCCCTTCCACTTTTTTCAAGTCCGAAATGGTCTTCAAGCCATATTCTTGAGCAATCTTTTTCGGAACAGCTACAGCATAGGTATTTTGATAAGACATGGGTTTGAGATAGGCTAGATGATCCTGTTTGGCAATACCATCACGCGCTACATCATAAACCTGCTCTGGCTCATGACTCACTTTCGGTGATGGCTGAAGTAAACTTTCAGTCACCGTTCCTGTAAATTCAGGATAGATGTCAATATCGCCTTTTTTCAGAGCTTCATAGAGAAAGCTTGTTTTCCCAAAATTTGGTTTAACAGTCGCAGTCATACTGGTATTTTCTTCAATGAGGAGCTTATACATATTGGCCAAAATTTCTGGTTCTGGACCCAATTTCCCAGCAATGACCAAGTTCTCTTTCTCTTTTTGAGCTAAGAGGGCTGGGCTATAAGACAAACCAAGCAATATGGTCACCAAGGCAAAACCAGAAAAAATCGTCCGCAATTTTGCTTTTTCCATCACTTTTAGTAGGAAGTTAAAGGCAATGGCAAGCACTGCTGAAGAAAGGGCCCCAATCAAAATCAGACTGGCATTATTACGGTCAATTCCCAAAAGGATAAAGGAACCTAGTCCCCCAGCACCAATCAAGGCAGCCAAGGTTGCCGTACCGATAATCAACACTGCTGCCGTCCGAATCCCAGACATGATAACCGGCATAGCCAGTGGAATTTCAAACTTCTTGAGTCGCTCCCATCTAGTCATCCCAAAGGCAATCCCAGCCTCTTGCAGACTCGGATCAATTCCCTTGAGTCCAGTGATGGTATTTTGTAAAATCGGAAAGATCGCATAAATTACTAGTGCTGTCAAAGCCGGCAAGGTTCCAATTCCCATCAAGGGAATAAAGAGCCCCAACAAGGCCAGAGACGGGATGGTCTGGAAAATCCCTGCAATCTGTAAGACCCAATCCGCCAACTTCTCATGATAGCGAAGATAAACAGCCAAGGGAATCGCAAGCAAAATAGCTAGTAACAAGGTCAAAAGTGACAACTGCAAATGTTGAGATAGGGCTGTCAACCAATCACCAAAACGATCCTGAAAAGTTGCAATTAAATTAGTCATGAATACTACCTCCAAACAAGTCTGCAACAAAGTCTGTTGCAGGAGCTTTTAAAATAGTCTCAGGATTCGACACCTGACGAATCTCTCCATCCTGCAAGACAGCAATACGGTCCGCCAATTTCAAAGCTTCATCCGTATCATGGGTTACAAAAATCGTTGTCATCCCAAACTCTTTATGCAATTCTTTTGTCAGAACCTGCAACTGTTTTCTCGAAATAGCATCAAGAGCCGAAAAAGGCTCATCCATGAGGAGAATCTTAGGCTGACCAATCATAGCACGGACAATACCAACCCGTTGCTGTTCTCCACCAGATAGTTCACTAGGCAAACGATGCCCATACTCAGCTACTGGTAAACCAACCTTGCCCAAAAGCTCTTCTGTTTTCTGAGCAATTTCTTCCTTAGTCCAGCCCTTCATCTCAGGAATCAGGGCAATATTTTCCGCAACCGTTAGATTTGGAAATAGGGCAATGGCCTGTAAAACATAACCAGTAGACAGACGAAGTTCACGCTCATCATAGTCTTTGATGCGCTTGCCATCCATATAAATATTTCCATCAGTCGGTTCCAAGAGACGGTTAATCATCTTAATCATGGTCGTCTTACCTGAGCCAGATGGCCCAACTAAAACCATAAATTCCCCATCCTCAATCTGTAAGTTGACATCTCTCAAGACATCCTTTTCTGTGTAGCGCAGTGCTACATTTTTGTATTCAATCATTCTTTGTCCTCATTTTAAAACTTTCCTCGATTGGTCATGTCTTCTACCTTAGGCATGACTTCCTTATTGTCCCAATGCTCTACAATTTTTCCATTTTCTAAACGGAAGATATTGTACTGGGCATAAGCAAGGCCATCAATCTGAGTCTGACCATAACTAACCACATAGTTTCCTTGTCCTAAGAGTTGGAAAACAAAGTCGAAAGCGGCCTTTACTTATAAACAGCTAATTTGATCTATTTTAATCCTCTTTTGCCTTCTCTTTCAGATTCGCCAAAATTCTTTCTTGAAAGGCTTCAAATTGCCGAATTTCTTCCTCTGAAAATCCTTTGTAAAAGATCGTATCCAATTTCTGACTAACACGATGCCCCACTTCTTTCTGGGACTTGCCTAACTCCGTTAAAACTAAATACTTCTTACGCTTGTCTTTTCCACACGGACTAACAATTACAAGCTTTTGTTCCTCTAGCTTTTTTATCATAGTCGTCAGCGTATTATTCGCAAGCCCAGTCGCAAGCGCGATATCTGTCGCAGTTGCGCAGCCAGTTTTACTATTCCATAAAACCGCTAAAATCTTACCCTGCTCACCCCTATAAAGAGCCTCAGGATCTTGGCTCAGTAACTTCTGAAAAATCCGCCCATTCAACAAACGAATATGATGGGCTAGCAAATGACTATCTTTCATAACACCTCCAATTATTTCGATATCGAAATGAATAGAATAATTGTAACACTTGTCCTTTCAACTGTCAACTATTTCGATTTAGAAATAATTTTTGATAATGATTTACATCACCATACTCCGGTTCAACTAACTTTTAACGAGAGTTTCTAAACTCCTTCGTCCTCCAGTCTACAAAAGCCTTCCATCTGTACTATACTATATTTTATGAGGAGTCACGTTTTTCCTATCAGACCATTTATTTTAAAGATAGAAGTCAATCATAATTGCTTCCATCTGTTCTTTTATAGTATATTGAAGTTGGACTAGGGCACTGTATCTTCTAAAACATCGATAGAAAGCGATTTAATTCCCCCAATCAATTTGTTCATATCTTATTTCATCCCGCTATAATTTCACCTTACCCTATCTTTTTCGTAGCACCCTTCAAACAGCCTATACCCTACCGTTTGACGATTCCTCACTTCGCTCCACTTCCATTA
>NZ_VMLO01000111.1:0-3087 GCF_013276735.1 Streptococcus sp. 1559 | reverse complement strand
CTCTCCAACTGTAACCAACTATGACGCCCCAGATAAGGCAACTGTAGCGGAAGCAACTGTAACATCAACAACTACAGATACAACCGAAGTAGTGAAATACCCACAAGCTACAGAAGATGTTAAAGAAAGCAGAACTGTTACCCGTACCATCAAGTATGTCGATAAAGCCAACGAAACAAAAGAAGTGGCTGATTCAGTTACGCAAACAGTTGAACTAACAAGAACCAACAAGCGTAACAAAGTGACGAAAGTCGTGACAGAAGGTGAATGGACAACAGGCAACTGGGACGAAAAAACTTCACCATCAGTAGAAAACTATGACGCCCCAGATAAGGCAACTGTAGCAGAAGCAACTGTAACGTCAACAACTACAGATACAACCGAAGTAGTGAAATATCCGCAAGCTACAGAAGATATTAAAGAAAGCAAAACTGTTACCCGTACCATCAAGTATGTAGATGCGACTGATGAAACAACCGAAGTAGGTAGCCCAGTTACGCAAACCGTCACCTTAACGCGAACCAACAAGCGTAACAAAGTGACAGGTAAAGTAACAGAAGGAGACTGGTCAACAGGTACATGGGGTTCTCAAGATTCTCCAACTGTAACCAACTATGACGCCCCAGATAAGGCAACTGTAGCGGAAGCAACTGTAACATCAACAACTACAGATACAACCGAAGTAGTGAAATATCCGCAAGCTACAGAAGATATTAAAGAAAGCGAAACTGTTACCCGTACCATCAAGTATGTAGATGCGACTGATGAAACAACAGAAGTAGCTAGCCCAGTTACGCAAACAGTTGAATTAACAAGAACCAACAAGCGTAATAAAGTGACGAAAGTCGTGACAGAAGGTGAATGGACAACAGGCAACTGGGACGAAGTCGTATCGCCAGAAATTGAAAATTATGGTAAACCAGATTTACCAAAAGTATCGAATGCAGAAGTAACAGCAGATTCAAAAGGTACGACTATTTTGGTAAGGTATGACCGTTTATCAAGACCAGAAAAACCAATTCCAGAAATTCCAAGTCCTCAGGAACCAGGTGCTCCAGGTGAACCGACTCCAGACAAACCAAACCCACAACCAAATCCAGAGCATCCAAGTGTTCCGACACCAAACCCAGAACTACCAAATCAAGAGACTCCAATACCAGAGCTAACTCCAGAACCAGGTACTCCAAAAACTGAAATTCCAGTGAGTCCAGACCCAGAAGTTCCGACTTCTGAGACAAATAAAAGAGAGGAATTGCCAAACACAGGTCCAGAAGCGAATGCTACCTTGGCTAGCGCTGGTATCATGACCTTATTAGCTGGTCTAGGATTAGGATTCTTCAAGAAAAAAGAAGATGAAAAATAATAGATTTTAGAATCTAGGAACAAGGAAAAGCTCACAGATGTGGGCTTTTTCCTGGTTTTGAGAACGAGGTCTTTCGAGAAGATTAAAAACGCTTACAAGTTCATTAGACTGGGAAACTCTGAATCCTATTTTTTTAAAAATATTTCCAGAAATCAGTTGCTAAATAGGGTAAAAATTGATAGAATAAAGAATATCTAAAAAATTTTAAGGAGAATCTAGCAAATGGATTTCACATGGGCACTGAAATATGCCACTGAATTTTTGGGAACTGCCATTTTGATCATTCTTGGGAATGGTGCAGTTGCCAACGTTGAACTTAAAGGTACGAAAGGTCACCAAAGTGGCTGGCTCGTCATCGCTGTTGGTTATGGTATGGGGGTTATGATCCCAGCCTTGATGTTTGGTAACGTATCTGGGAACCACATCAACCCTGCTTTCACTCTAGGACTTGCAGTTAGCGGTCTTTTCCCTTGGGCACAAGTGGTACCTTACATTATCGCGCAAGTCTTGGGGGCTATCTTTGGTCAAGCCTTAGTTGTGGCAACACACCGTCCATTCTACTTGAAAACTGAAAACCCAAATAACATCTTGGGAACTTTCTCAACTATTTCAAGTATTGACCATGGTACAAAAGAAAGTCGCTATGCAGCAACTGTTAATGGTTTTGTAAACGAGTTTGTTGGTTCATTTGTTTTGTTCTTTGCAGCTCTCGGTTTGACTAAAAACTTCTTTGGTGCTGAAGTGCTTCAATACATGAAACAAATGGCAACACAAGCAGGACAGACAGTTGATTTTTCTGACTTGGCTATTAAAGCACAGGTGGCTCCACACACTGCTTCAGGACTTTCTGTGGCTCACTTGGCACTTGGATTCCTCGTTATGGCTTTGGTAACATCACTTGGAGGACCTACAGGACCTGCCTTGAACCCAGCTCGTGACTTGGGGCCACGTCTCCTTCATGCTTTCCTTCCGAAATCAGTTCTTGGTGAGAATAAAGGCGATTCAAAATGGTGGTATTCTTGGGTACCAGTAGTAGCACCTATTGCAGCAGCAATTGCGGCAGTAGCTGTATTCAAATTCCTTTATCTCTAAGAAATAGCTCCTTTAACATTTGAGTGAGCACCATTTATAAGTAAGAGAGGATCAGATTGGTTCTCTCTTTTTGATTTTTCAGGGAAATGAAAGAAAATCGACACAAACTCCTCTCCAGCAGTGGTTTAAAAGTCTCAGTGGGTTATTCCAACTTTAATGGGCTATAGTAGGTTGCAGTTGAAATAATAGACCCTTTTTCTCAAACATTGTGAGAAATTAGTTTGAATTCCCCAATCAAATTGTGCAGTTTTCATTCTACTATATATTATATTATCGGAGATGGGTTCCCTATCTTGTAAGTCTGCTTTATAGTGGGTTGAAGTTGGAATAGTCCGCCCTTCTTTCTCGAACATTGTGAGGAATTGATTTGCCTTCCTCAACAAAATGTTTAGTTTTTATTTCATTTTGCCATAAAATAAGCGATTAGGGGGCTATTCTTCGACCAACATTGGCTCTGCTGTGTCCTATGATTGTTATCGTTTTATCTGCAATCTTATACTCAATGAAAATCAAAGAGCAAACTAGGAAACTAAACCCAGCTTGACCAAAGCACAAGTTTTGAGGTCGCAGGTAGAACTGACCAAGCTGATGTGGTTTGAAGAAATTCCCCAAGGCCAAATTTCAAGTTCAAG
>NZ_VMLO01000110.1:0-3347 GCF_013276735.1 Streptococcus sp. 1559 | reverse complement strand
TGAAGCCATAATAAAAAAGTCACACGATGTGCGACCTTCCTGCAAGACGACTACAACCTTGCTTGTGTATTAAATTTTGACTTCTTTTTTATTTTTTGTAGTCTTTACAACCTCTGAGGGAATCAAACCCTCTAGCTTATAACTTATCCGGAATATAATTAGCTACGCAATCATGCAAGGTCCAGTCGCTACTGCAACCATTTTTAAGTTAATGAGTGATATATGAATGCTAAGCCTACTGCCTACCCCATTCTGGGACACAAACACTCAAATGACAGTAGCTGGAATCGAACCAGCTGGTCTAGCAGTAAAACGCACGTTTGGTAAAAGTTTCAAGGAGACCCAAACAACCTGCTAACCTGTCCTTACTGTCTAAGAGGCCGAAACCTCTATATTTTTAGGAGTCCTCATGACTGTTCGTTGCCAATCATTGGATAATACTATTTTAGCACCTTTTTCTGTTCCAATTCTCCCAAGATTTTCCCAGATTTTTCCCAAGATTTTCCCAGAAATCACTTGTAGACTAAAAGGTTGCTGGCTTGATAGGACTCCGCAAACTCTAATAGAGCTTTGTTCAATATCCGATAATACTCACTGGATGAATAGCCTAGTTCTGAATAAATGCTATAGTCTTCCCTCCTTTTCTTCCTGCAATATCGTTCGATTAGGATACGTGTGTATTCCATATCGGAAAGATTGTTGATTGCTTTAGCGATGAGTTCCAGGTCCTGCTGAGCTGATACTCTACGCAAAACCATGCTTTCTACTTGCTTACTTGTCTGACCACTTGATGATCTTGGCTCAAGTGAGTAGGATATTGTTATTTTCGGAGCGTATTCTTCTCCAGCAATCCGTCTCAAACGACTGTATTTTTTGAGTACTTTGATAGCTTCCTTTCTAGTCTTCTTTTCATCGATGATATCCAATAACTCTATTTGCACACGAACTCCTCCTCATGATATAATAGTTATGCGAAACTATAACACGAGAAGTCAGCTGTGCTGGCTTTTTTCTTGCCTTGCTCCCTTTTTAAGTGTATACTGTATGTATACGAAATAAAGGAGAAACAAATGAATACTGTTAAAACTCGTAAGGTTGGGAACTCTGTCACTGTGACCATTCCCAAAACACTCAATGTTCCAGAAGGTCAGGAAATGTTTGTCTACAAGGGTGTAGATAATGTCATTGTCCTTGCTCCAAAAATTCCAGACCCATTTAGTGGAGATGCAGACCTACGTATGGAAGATGACTTTGAGGGGGTGAAATTCCTTGACAGCGAAATATGATTACATTCCAGAAAAACAGGACATCATCTGGATTGACTTCGACCCGTCTGTTGGACGTGAGATTCAGAAACGCCGTCCTGCTATTGTCGTCTCGCGTAGAGAATATTCGGAGCGGACGGGATTTGTTGCTGTATGCCCTATTACACACGGTCAAAGCAGACTAGAAGAACAAGGCCTGCTCGTTCCTGTGCGTTCCAATAAGGTAGATGGCTCTGTCAATCCACTCCAACTCTATACTTTTGACTTTAGAGAGCGCAAGGCTCAAAAAATCACAACCATGGATACAACCAGTTTTCAGAAGGTTGTCCAACTCTACAACTTCATCTTCGAAGCCTAGTCCTTATGGATTGGGCTTTTTTAGTTCTTCTCTAATTCCTCAATCAACCAATCAAGGTTCTTACGTGCTTTCTTCAGGTCTTCCAGACCGTTTTTCTTTTGAAACCGTAGCATATACTTGATTGCGTTGCCCCAAAAGAAAGCAGACGCTCCGGAAAGGCTCCCAACGAAGTTATGCACAACATCGATAGCCTCAAGACCGTTTGCACCTTGGTAGTGGCTTGGTTTGTTTATATTGTCAATTATTTCTGGGTTCATTCCTTATCCTCCAAAAGTTCTGGGTTTTCGTAGATATTGCCAATGACTTCATAATTCTTGCGAATATCTTCATAGTCCATAGCTTGAAACCATTCATCATCATAACTAGAATTAAGGTGAAACCCGATATTTTTTATTTTATATCCAAAATCTTCCTCATAAATCCATTTACCAAATTTGACTACGCTGGGCATTCCACTATTCCTAGAAACCACATCCTCCTCGAAAATCTCCACCCCGTTCTTATCCTTGAGTCCTGTTGATTGCATGAGGATCAATTCTGACTTTTCGATAGGAATAAGAAGTTTGGAGTCCGATGTTGGTTTTTCCATGTTGCAAATCAAGCCGTTATCTGTGATAAAAAAATGTTCTACGAATTTCTTTTCTACGCTATCCCACACTCTAAATTTTGGTGTCATGCCAAATCCTCCTCCTTCACAAAGCTGCCATCAATCCAACGACCCTTGCGATCTTTGATTTCTTGGTATGCCAGTTCAAAACACTCTTCAAAATCATAACCTAGCGACTTGCTGATTGATTTTAGATGACCAATCAATAGAGTCAATGATTTTATACGTAAGGTCATAAGTTTCAGATGTTGTTCTGTTTGAATGTTGCTAATACATGTATTTGCGTACGCGAATGATGTCATAATATCGTTCTTTCTAACATTCTTCGACTCTTCAAAAATACTATCCAAATCCACTTTGCTCAACAATCCCAGACCGACAATCACGACTGCGCAATCTCCAATGCTATCCTTGGTCAGCTTCTCATTCTTCTTGAGATAGCCTGCGCACAACTCACCGAACTCTTCGCTAAGTTTTAATGACTGCTTGTCTAGTCGTCCACCGTTTTCTAAATCACGGTCAATAAACCATTGTTTGACTTTTTCTAGTGTGTTCATAGTAGTACCTCATCCCCTACTCTAATCTTCTCATACACGTCCTTAGTAACTACGAAAATGCCGTAGTCACGAATAGTAAGCGTATATAGCTTGCCGTGTCGTCCTTTCTCGACGACCTTACCAAATATCTCAGCGCCTGCGTTATCCGCCTTGTAGATAACCATAGGCTTCTTCTTTTCTAGTTCTGCAATCCTGTCCATCTGCCAGATGTTTAGTCCAGCAGATACCAGAATCCAGATAGCTATGAATCGTTTCAATCTGTGACCTCCTCAAATTTCATAAACGTCATCCAATGCGTAGTACCTCTTTGTTGTCCAAACAATGGTTTAAAAGGTACAGATTTAAGAACTTCTTTAACGTTGATTTGACAATCAGACCATTTAAAAACTAGAGTACCTCCAACTTTTAGAACTCTCATGCATTCTTCAAAATCCTTGGCTAAATCTTCCGGCCAGGTAACTTTATCCAGCTGGCCATATTGTGATCGCATAATTGAGTTTTGACCTGCCCATTTCAAATGTGGCGGATCGAATACTACTAAATTAAATGTTTCATCATCG